>JAFZVO010000067.1 GCA_017617775.1 Bacilli bacterium
CTATCGATCTTAATCTCGGAGAAGCCCATGCTCTTGAGGGATTCGATAGAGACGTGTTTACCGGTGTATTGGTCACAGGCTAAGACGATATGTTCACCAAGAATCTGCTTGGAGAGTTTTCTGAAGTCTTCGATATGACGATAGATTTCTCTTTCCGTGATTTCAAAGCCCAAGAAGTCTCTTGGTAAATGATAATCGACGAGAAGATTATGAATCTCTTCGTGGAAGGTTGGATCAGCGAAGTACGAGTAGTCGGTATTGATTGTTAATCTATTAAAGCCGTAGACTTTAAAGACTGTTAAACCGAACTGTCCATATAGCTCACCGATATATTTGATCAAGGCGTTAGAGATGAGGGAGATCTTTCCGTTCTTCGCGGCGGTTTTAATTAATTCATCCGCGGAGAAGACCATGTTTCGATAGTTATCGGACAAACGTAAGAATAATTCTGCCCCGTAGATTGATTTATCGACTGTTCGAACCATTGGTTGAAGGGCGACAGAGAATGTCTTATTACCGAATTGTTCATCGATAACCGCGAGCATGAATTGATCTCTAGAGGCGCTTCTTGAGTAGTCGCCATCTGGGAAGTAAAGAATGTCTTTATTGACCTCAAAGTTGCGTTGATTGAAGTGACGGACAACATATTTGAGGAAGTCTTCCGCGATCGGGAAGGACTGCGGGAAGGAATATGGTAAATAGGTGACGTTGAAATGATAATCGTTATCGTCGACCTTATAATCCTTCTTGCTCGCTTCATAGATTTGTTCCACCAAGTTCACGACATCGATCTGGCCGCTTTCTGGAAGAAGAATCGCGAGAGATTGATTATCAAATGAATAGATGGTCTCACGATCTTTATTTAAGCTCTTAATCGCTAAAATAAATTGTCGCATGAGGAAGAGATATTTCTCTGAGCCCACCGCATCTAATAATTCTTGATGATTATCAACGCGGAGCACTAATAGATAACCTCTCGCATGGATGCTGTACAAGCTTCTTAAAGCGATGGTTAAGGAGGGGAAAGAAGAGATCAACAAATCGCGGTCAAAACGATCATATGTTGTTTCTTCATCTTTGATGATTGTTAAGAGGAATCTCTTTAGTTTAGAGTTCTTCTCATTGATCGATAAGGAGGCGACATATTTGGTCCCGTCGATCTCTCCATATTTCTTCTTGGAGGTCACAAGTGGACAGTCAGCGCATGGTTTATCACTACCGTGTAAAACCTTATAACACTTCTCCCCGACTTTCGCATTTTTGAAAATCGTTTCAAAGTTCGTCGAATAGGAGACGATATCGTATGTATCAGAATCGATACGAAAAAGGGAAGAATCGTTCGTCGAAAGCATCGCGTTGATCTCGCGATAAGTGGAATTGAAGTGATCTTCTCTTCTGACCATTAAGAGGAAATCACCAATGCGGTGACAGGCTAGGAATAAGCCTTCCCTTAAGTAGGAGTTCATGATCATCGGACGATTTTGATTGAAGAAATAGATCATCGCATATGGATAGCCTTTATCTCTTGAGGTGAATAAGAATCCAGAGGAGATATGGACTTTATCTAGATAAACGGCGAGATCGACGTTGCAGTGACTTCTTGCGGAGAAATAATAGGAACAATCCGCGTCCACGGCTTTATCGCACGCTTCAATGAATTCACGAGAGATCGTTTCTTCTTCTTTGAAGATCGGCTTTAAATCCCCTTTCGCGACCGACATCATATTGTAGAGCATGTAATCATCATCGTTTTGGATGACGATACCCGCGTAGTCGATATCGAGGTAATTGAGGAATGTGCCCAAAGCTTTTTTAATCGTCGCCATCGATTTTGCACGGTCACGAGAAGAGATTTTGAGATCGGACAATAATTCGAGGATACGAGAGATGTTGTTGAGGTTCATCGAATTCTGGATGAGTTTGCTCTTCCCGAGCATGCTCAAACGATTTGGAAGATAGAAATGAATGACTTCACCTTGTCGCTTCGCATATCGTAAATCGGAGAATAAATCGTTGATATCACTATATGGATAGCAGACTAAAGAGAATCTCGCATTGATGGTTGAAATACCATCATATGTCTTCTTCGAGACTGATAATCTCTTCATATAGTTGAAGACTAATTCTTGGATATGGGAGAAGGATTCGACATAAGGGAGATAAATATAGAAACCAGAAGCATCTTCGTTTAAGGCGAATAAGCGGTATTCATAATCCGCGAACATCTTCTTGAGCTGGGATAAAATCTCCTTCTGTTCATCTTCTTCTAAAGCATCGTCATCAAAGCTATAGTATAGCTCCGCGAGAGCGTTTCTAAAGTTCTGCGCAGAATAGATTAATGGGGTGATATATTTCTTTAAAGATTCTAAAGTGACGAGTTCTTCATCATCTCCGACATGCTCTAGAGGAATCTGTGATTCGTTATAACTATGAGAGATTAAAGTCGCGTTGGAGAACTCTGCAGAGACGACATCCAAATCATCATTTAACATCGTGAGTTCTCTAATGCGAGTCTCTGGATATCTCGTAAAATCTTTGGAATTGTTCTTGAGCTGATTTAAGAGATTTGCCGTGTTGCTATATAAACCGTCTAAATAATATCGTTTTAATCGACGGATCATCACCACGCAGACAGAGATATACATGATGACAAATAAAGCATCTAAACCGGTCAAGACGGCGAGATAGACAACCTCACTAGTCTTGATATAGAAATAGGAGAATAGCATCGAAGTGATGAGGATGTATAAAAGGAGGGTTCCTGGCATCCAAACCGAGATGATAAAGGTTGATTTGATGGAATGAGTGTGTTTTTGTTTCATCGACTATTCCCCCCTGATGATATCGTTTCGACCGATATCACCGATACAGGTGACAATCGATTTACCGACATCGCTGTAATGCTTTAAGACGCGTAAATACGTGTCTGTCGAATCTTTCTCATCAATGCCTCTTTCGATGACTTTGACGGAGATGGCAGGGACTTTATGGAGATGTCCGGCAATCGCTACCCCACCAGAGGTGCAATCGCAGACGACATTACGATTATGCCCGAGGACATAACCCCCCATTTCAATATTCTTGATTCTTTCACGAGAGTCCATGATCACATTCGTCGAGACAATCGTGCATAATTCATATTTCGAGAAACTTCTCTTCTCAACTGAGGAGATCAAATACTTGATGACTTCTGGATCGGATTCAAAGGAATGAGGGAAATTCGGGATTTGCCCTAATCGGACATTCGCTTCTTTGACCTGGTTGACATCCCCGATCATGATACGACGTGAAATCGCGAGATCGCCACCTTTGAGATTATCGGAGAAGGCGATGCATTTCCCGACCACGAAGATGAGGATAACGAAATATTTTTCAATGATATAAGAAGTG
Organism: Bacilli bacterium; assembly: GCA_017617775.1. The sequence goes on from JAFZVO010000067.1 coordinate 3,391, forward strand.
ATTAAGGAAGATTCATAACAGGTGAAAATATCCCAGACGAGAATGACTTCCTGATTGAAAATAGTCCCGATTTGACATTTATATTTATCAAAAATCATCTCTTGCTTCTTGTTCACCATGACGGATTCAAAATAGAGAATGTCATCATGCGTGGAGCCTAAAATCATAATCATAATTAATGTTCCTCCTTTCGTTCAAAAGGATTGCTGACCAAGAATTTCTCATATTCCTTAATCGGTAAAGCCTGGGAATAATAGAACCCTTGAATCGTGTCGCATTTATATTTACGGAGAATATCGACTTGTTCTTTGCTATCGACACCTTCCGCGATGACTTCAAGATCACTTGCCTTACAGAGTTCGATTAAGAATCTCACAATATCGCGAGACTTCATATCGGTCGCGATATCATCGATATAGGATTTATCGATTTTCACCGCGTCGAAAGGAATCTTTCGTAAGTTACCGATGTTAGAGAAACCGACACCGAAGTCATCCATCAAGACTCTGACACCTCGATCTCTAAGTTTCTTAATGATGGAGATGGAGATGAATGTATTAGCCTGAGAAGTCGCTTCGGTAATCTCAATTTCAATATAAGAAGGATTGATTTGATATTTCTCTAATAAATTCATAATGGAATTTAAGAAGTCATTAGAATAGAACTCATATAATGAGAAGTTGATGGAGACTGGGATGATTCTTCTGCCCTTTCTCTTAGCTTCATTTAAGTCTTGGCACACTCTTTCAAAGACGTAGGTATCAATCTCGTGGATTAAACCTGCAGCCTCCGCGAGAGGAATGAATTTCGTGGGAGTTAAAATACCGTGTTTTGGAGAATCCCATCTCACAAGGGCTTCAGAGGAGACGAATCTCTTCGCGGAAAGGGAGAATTTCGGCTGATAATAGACGACGAATTCATGATTCTTCAAGCCTTCGGTAATCTCTTCAATATCAGAGGTTGAAGATCTTCTTCTAAATGATTCGTGGTAATAAGTTAAAGTTTCAAAGTTTCTTTCAGAAACATTTCTCGCGATGACCGCGTTTTCAACATCCTCGACCAACTGCGAACCTTTTTCCATCTCGCAGACGCCGAAGAATGGTTGAACCCAGATGCGGACTTGACTTTCACGAGCGATGTTCATCAAAGAAATCGAGATCTCATCGACGAGATTACGAATCCCCTTCTCATCATAATCACGGCAGTAGAGATAGAACATTCCTCTGTTATAACAGTAGACATTATTCTTTCTCTTCTTCGCGAATAAGGTATCGATATATTGGGCGATCTTTAAATTATATTTATTCACCGATTCATCACGGTTGATGTTTTCCGTGACCGCTTGGTTGGCCGCGGAGAAGACGATGATGAATTGTTTTTTGTTATCTCCTCTAAGCATTCTGATCGCGGTGACTTTCGTTCTAAAAGCGTTGAAGTCGAAGAAGGCGACCGCTTCGCCGAGGTTATATTTGTTCATATTCACCAAGGTGCGGACTGACATCTGGACAGTGATATATTTCGCGATGAAAATCGCAGAGATGACTCCAGTGACCGGAATCAAACCTAAGCAGATATAGAAGAGAAGAGTTAATTCACCTTCATGAGTGAAGAATCTGAGGAGAAGGATGCCGGCAAAACAGACGAGGAAAAGAAGGACGGAAATGATTGATAATATCAAGTAACGTTTACGAGCTTTCATGACTTCTCTCCTCCTTTCTTATTCAGCATTTCTTCTAATAATTCTTTCTTCAGTCTTTCACGGTCTTTATCCGATAATTCATCTAATGATGATGGGGTGTTATCATTACCTCCACTTTCATCATCTTCTTTATCTTTCATCGCCGCGAAGATGTCTAACACTGAGGTGATGACGAGATAGAAGGCCGGAATTAATAGGAAGACCAGTAGGCCCCACGGGGATGATATGAAGCGATAAAATCCCCCTAAAACCTTGCTATTAGCCTGCACTATTCCTAGATATTGTTTCTCGGTGAACACTTGATATTGACCTGCTTGTGATTGGTGTTCACTGACATTGATACCAGAGACGATAAATGTATATCTTCCCTGTCCATATTCAAGAGATTCATCGACATGGATTTCTCTCACTCTATGCGTCATCACAGAGTTCGTGCATGTCGTCTGTTCTTTTAATTCTGGATGATCAGTTGGTTTATAGGCTCCAAAGAAGACATCCATAAAGGTGATATCGATATGGATAGAATCATCTTTCAAAGATTCTTGATATCTCTCATAGACACTATTTAAATCTTCGCGATATGTGATGATCGCGGAGTCGGTCATATAATCGGGTTCCATGGAATCCGTCAGGATAACAAATGAACCAAAGCCAAAGGAGATCGTCTGACCATAGTTCTCACTCTTATGGATCATCCCGTCGATTTGACCAGCGGCGAATAGACCAAAAGCGATGAAGAAAATACCGGTCAAAACCCATTCAACGATTTTTCTTACCTTGCTTTTGGGTTTTTTGACTTTCTTATTATCCTCGGGAGTGACTTCTAAGTTTTCCTTAGTTTCCTTGTTCATCCTTCAGCTTCTTCTCCTTTTGCTGCGCTTTCTTTTCTTTCTCCGCGTCAGAGATTAAGGATTGACGCATCGCCTCAATCTTCTTCTCTTCTTCTAATTTCTTCATTTCGGCCTCTTTTTGACGTTTTAAGGCTTCTTCTTTCTCTCTTTGAGCAACTATTGCTTTCGCCTTCTTTTCGAAGTCAGCGGCCTCTTTTTTCTTGCGTTTGGCAAGTCTCTCTAATTCCGCCTTTTCTCTTTCGGCCTTCTTTTTAGTCTCGAGTTCAGTTTTATAATATTCTTTCTCTTGTTTATTTGGCTTCTCTGGGACTTGCTCCGCGGCTTTATTCAGCGAATCGATATAATCGAGATAACCTTGATCAACGCGGAGGAATTCCACTGGTCCAGAAAGTAAAGACCCATAGACAAAAGGTTCATCATCTAGGGAAGTTAACACCCTTGGTTTATAGGTCTTGGAATTCTGTTTTAAATATTTCTTCTTGTCCTTGGCTTTTAAGGCTAAATAGTTAGCCGCCATAATCTTGGACATAGTCTTCATCTCTTCAGTAGAGAAATCTTGAAGGTTTTCATCAACCCTATAGGCAACGCCTAAAGCGTCATATTTCTCGATGAAGCGATATAATTCATAACAGTGATGGTATTTGAGGTTCTTTCTGATGATGTTAGTCATCAAGATTGGAGATTTCACATTCTTGTCCGTTTTTAAAGCTTTCATGAATGGAGATTTGTAGAAATGGAGAACATAATCTCTGATCTTGTTGATACGAGTAACATATTTATTAGATAAATCTGCAGTTTCCGTTTCACTTTCAGAACGGACTTTGACCTTGGTCTCAATCTCCACTTCCGCACCATCGATAGTCGTCTTGGATTTGAAATATAAGACTTCTTCATCGTGTAAAGGCGCGAATTTCTGGACGAATTCATATCTCTTCTCGATGAATAAGACTAACTTACGGACTAAAGTCGCGATGAATCTGTTCTCATACGTATGTAAGTCATGCTCATTCGCGATGTTTAAAATCTTGCTTGGAACAACATCCCCCTTCTCATTCACTTCCTTGATGTACTGGGTATGAGAAGCCAAATGCCTCACCGATTCAGCGTTGGTTTTCTTCGCGAGTTCAACAGGGACTAAGCCAGAGACTGATGTCGTCGATGTTCTTGGGTTGTTGATGATATCGCTTAAATCCGGAATGCATTCCTCAATCTTGTTAATCCAACTCATCTCAAAGGAGGAGGATTCAAGACGATCAGACCTCATGTAACGGTTTTGACCGTTGTTGAAGCATTCTAAAATATAGGCTCCATCACTAGTCTTAAATACCGGATCCATCTTGGATTCGACTTTTTGGAATAAACGTGAGGTTTGTGAGGGTTTTTTCATAGTTTTTAGTTATTTTTGAGCATTGTTTCAATAGAGGCATGAGACATTGGGAAAGCGTTCTTGCCATATGTTTTATCTAAGAAGGCGCTTAACTCTTTGAGCTCATCCTTTAAGAAGGCGATATTGAGGGATTCAAATTTCTTCAAAATCTTATTGGCGAAGATGAAATCGAAACCATCGGATTCTTTACCGCCACAGGCGATGAAGACTGGGACGAATGTCTCTAATTGTTTCAAAATACGGTTACCAAAGGCCAACTTGAACTTCTTGATGACGAAGTTATCGAGTTGGGAGAACTTCTCTAACATCGAATCAGAGATTGGATATTGGTTGACCGCATCATCGAACAACGCTTTTAATTGGTTATATGGAACGTTGATCGGTTCTTGATATTCAGCGTCAAAGGCTCTGCCCTTATCATCGAAGAAGAGGGAGATCGCACGGTCATAGACCTTATCAGAGATTGTAAATGTACTATCATCGTTGTTGGCGGTGCCGAAGAAGATGGCATTTTGAGGAATCAATAATTTACCATCTTTTAAGTTGACTGGGTCGCCCGGCTGAGTGGATGGGATTAAATCGATTAACCAATCGGATGTATCTCTCATTTCCATGATGGATAAGA
>JAFZVO010000068.1 GCA_017617775.1 Bacilli bacterium
CAACAGATGGAATGACCATCAGAGATGTTCTATCATCCACCAAAGCAACTGGGGTTTACACCATCCGCGAATATAGCGATGAAGGTATTGGAGAATTCTCCTTCTTCTTTGATAACAGTCTTCCAATCGTAACAGCTTATAAAGATGGCGCTACAAGCACGATGAATCTCGATGGAACAGATACCAATTTAACTTGCCGTGTCCTCGTCCTCGATGCGATGAATGCAGATAAGATTGACCCATATACATATGTTGCTATCTATTCATATCCATACCGTTCGCTTATCGATGTTTTGTATAGCGACTCCATTAGTGGTTATACATTAACAGATGGGAATTATTACGTTCAAATCGGTGATAGAAGTGGCAATATCATTACTTACACTGTTTTGACCAGCAACACTGATATCGATTTAAAAATCTATGAAAATGATTCTAAGACGGCTGTGATTGTCAAGGTCAACAATAGATCTGAATCAGAAATATATTCCTATGAGGTATATTTGAACGAAGTGTTGATTGATAATGTCTTCGCAGCGACGAAAACATACCGTGATCCTGGCGTGTATCGCGTTGTTGTTAGGGATATATATGGTAATATTCAACCGGTGACATTATCGCATGATTCACCAACTCCAGAAATGACTTGGTATTACATCAATTCGAGCGGTTCAACATCAAGATATAACCCTGCCGCAATTGATCGCATGATTGTTGTCCCTGATGAGAGTAATTCTCGATTGACTAATGTGTATGCTTCTACGTTAGTCAGCGTGATTATTTCCAGTGCCTATGAGACTGGGGGAATTGGGTATGAACTCACTGGTTTGAACTCTAACGAATACACATATAATGAAACAACAGGTTTACTGTCCATTAGAGTTTTGAAAGGCTGGACATTACGCGTATGGTATACAAATACTCCAGAAGCGGATATGCTCTATGTCTTCCAAATCGATAGTAACGCTCCGGCGTTTGAAGGAACATATATCGGCAGCTCTTTCGTCTTTGATTCCGACTTTTCTGATCTCAATTTGGACGATTATGAAGTTGGGGATTATTTGAGCTATGAAGAATTAACATATTCCAAATCTGCAGCGTCCACTCTAGAAATTATGAGCGGCGATGTAATAAGCGGCAGTCGCGTTTCTTTCTCTATCACTGATCCATCAGGCATTAAGCCAAACAGCGTGACTGTAACTAGAAATGGTACAACTATTGACGCTGGTTTTAATTACGACACAGGAGTATTAGATTTGGCAGGATACGGCAAATTTATCATCACTGCGATTGATACTCTTGGCAACACCGCAAGATTTGAATTCACTAATATTAGTTCCTTGACTAGCCAAGGATTTGTTGATGAAGAAGAAATCAGTGAGAACACTATCGATAATTACGGACATAAAGATCTTGTCGTTGATACGCTATTTGAAGGTAGCACCACAATTCTTATTAAAAGGGGAAGCTCTTCATCGACATATATCTTTGAATATGATGGTTCTTTGATTAATTATGGTTATTATTACGTTGCAGAACAAACCATCGAAAACCAAACAGAAAAATATGTGGAATATAGAACAGTTGGCACCGTCTTTGATGTCGATGATAATCAATACAAAGTTGATACTTGGTATAACGTCATCAGAGATGTCTATTTCATCATCTCTGTGATGGTGAAAGAGAACGGAGAGGCTTGTTATAAAATCGAATGTGTCAGCTCGGAAATTGTGGTCGAGACATTAACAGTCATCAACGGTGATAAGATTGCTAACCGTTACAAGGCCACTCTTGCAAAAACTATTTCCTATGTCGATTTGTATGTCGGTAGTGATTTGATTGAAAATACCAAAGTCAACATCATCTATATTGCTGATGATTTAACAGTTGGTAACACTGTTGATGCAAATATTAAAACGATTGAGGTTGCATATAACAAAACTCCAACATTCACTAACTATGAAGTGATTTACAAAAATGGCGGTTTTGTGAAGGATTTTGTTGGAAAAGATGATGGTTTTTATCGAATTATTGTGACCAACATTTACCATAATACTGCGACTTACACCATCAGCAAAATTGATACTTTTAACTCATTAGTAACGATTCATGTTCAAGATGGTAGCGAGGTGACTTATACCATCTATCCAGAAAACGAACCGATTTGCTCGAATAATTCTATTGACTTAATCATTTATAGTGATTCAGTGATGTTTAATGTCAACGGTATTATCACCAGCGGATATTATGAGAGTGGGGCAACTGTTCTCAGCCTTACTAGCCAAGGACAATATAGCGTTCGGGTTCTAGGATCAAATGGTATCTTCCAAGATTTCTTATTTGATATTAAAAGCGATGACAATTTCCTCTATCAGGATAGTTGGATTACCGGTTATAACAAAGATGCCTTATTAGCGGATGAGTATTACACCAACACGAGATGTGATATCAATCTCAGTGACAATATGGTGTTTATTGATATGGTGATCAACGATGATTTGTATGTGAAGCTATACGACCGCATCACAGACAATCCTCAAACTGATCCTGACATCTTACGTGGAGCAATTGGCGCATATGGTGATGGTGACTATGCTGTTGGTTTTAGAAACAAATACGGTGATTTAGTGATACATACAGTCCATTATTCTGCGACCCCAGCTTTAACGTTAAGTAGAAAAACAGTGAGCAATCCTGATGAGTTAGTGCCTTATGATCTCTCATTAGCAATGGACAAAGGTTTTTATTCCAATTATGTCTTGTCTTTCACGACAACAAGCTCCACATATATCTTTAAAATCAATGATGAAAACTATCGCCTTGATACTCCGAAAACTTTAGAATTTTCTAACATGAGTGGAAATGGTTATTTCTCATACCGAGTTTATTACAAGGATGAATACGGCAACGATATTTCATTCAACGCTATTTTAAATAGAGAAGATGTTTTGATCGACGTGAGTCGTATGAAGACAACAACACTCAACAGTGAGCTATATACTAAGGATGATGTTGTGGTCGTTTTCGCGGACAGCTTAATAGCAAGTGTTTCGCTTGATGACGGAACAGCGACACCATATACATCTGGCAAAGCCTTCTATAAAGATGGCAAATATAAATTTGTTGTCGAGGATATCGCAGGCAATCAGAATATTTATACGATTAATCACAAAAGTGTAAATCATTATCGATTGTTTAAACAAAGTACGGATGAGAATATCATCTTCGGTGGAATAACTAATAATTCAATTGTTAGTTTCTCTGCTAGCGATGGCTCTTCAATTAAATATGTCTTTAGAAATGGCGAACTACAAGAGGGGTATTCAAGCGCGAACTTCTCAACTACTGGTCATTGGGAACTCATCATTGAGGATGCAATTGGCAATCAATCATATGAAGAATTCTACATCATCAATAATGCCTTAGCCTCGTTTGACTATACTGCCCCAATAGATTATGAGGTGAGCGAAGTCTGGATTGTGAATAGCGATGGATCACGTGGAATCACGACAATAAAAGGTAAGAATATTAAACTTTCCACCCCTGGTGATTATCTTGTCGTTGTCATTAGCACAAAGACAGCTTCCAGCTTCAATTTCACCATTACAATCAATAACGACGCTCCAAAAGCCGCCCTTGTCGGCGCGGAAAATGGAGGAGTGACAGCTAGAGATGTGAGTTTAACAAACTTAGCTTCTGGCGATGTCGTTAAGATTTACCGTAATAATCAATTGATATCGACAACAACGATTGGCACTGGGTCGGCATCCCCATCGATTACCACCAGCGGTGAATATCGTATTGTCATCACTAATATCCAAGGAGTGACGGTTGAATATACATTCGTACGTCGACCGATTGCTTCAATATCAGCAAGTGTGTTTATTATGATCACTTGTGCCCTAGCGATTGTAGGTATGGGCGTGGGCCTTATCTACCGTACAAAGTTAAAGGCTGATGATTAGTTTCATCAGTGTTTATATAAGACATTTTGAAAGGAGAATATTTTATGTTCAACACAATCTATGCAATGTCTGAAAAAGATTTGAATCAAATCGTTAAACCATTACTTGATGTTCTTAACGTCTTGGTTCCAGTGCTCCTAAGCGTGGTCGGCGCAGCTGGAGCAGTATGGGTGATTTTCTTAGGTGTGAAATTCGCCAAAGCTGAAGAGCCACAAGAACACGAAAAGGCGAGAACTAATTTGAAACACGCGATTATTGGTTTCGTTCTCATCTTCGTTCTTCTCATCGCTTTACAAGTCGGCCTTACTATCTTTACTAACTGGTATAAGACATACGAATTCCCAGTAGCTTAATCGTTGATTTGGTTTAATCTTATTTGGCAGATTACTTTTCTATGTTTCTGTGGCACTTCTGTGGCAATTCGCTTTATATAATGTGCTCAGAAAAGGAGAAGGTTTCACTAGATATGAAGAATAAATTGTCTCTCTTACCAATTTGTTTGCTCTCAGTTTTTCTAGCTGGATGTGCATTTGATTTGGGAAAGTTTGAAAAGGGAGATAATTATGATTCGTATTACAGCGCCTTTGGAGAAGTGAAAGGAATAGTAGGTGAGTCAGAAGATTACGATTACAATGTGAAGAATTCTTTGTTCAACACTTACACTGTCAATTCCTTCTCATGGGAAAAAGAAGAATACGAGGTAAAAAAGAAGCAATACGTCTATCTTGTCGTTCCGGTAAAAGAGGAATTAAAGATACAAAGTCTCACCTTATATGTGAACGCAAGCGAAAATGCGACTTTACAGTTAACTTCGTTCTATTTCCCGACAAGCGCGTCTGTTCCACATAAGATTAAATTTAAAGATTCGCCAGATTATGACGAAAGCGAACCACCTCAACCAATTATTTATGACGACCCTGACAAATCTTTGTCGGTCTGTGATAAGGAAGTGGCGTTGGTGCAAGATGAATGGACGGATTTCATGTTCAACAGTTTTGACCAAGATGGGTATGATGACAGTTATTTACACATGGCAAAAGATAGTTATCTTTACATCCGCGTGGAGAATAATTCCGGCCTCAACAAGGAGATGGCAGGAGTAACATTCACTTTTCTCGACTTATTAGTAAGAGCAGTTGATTAGGAGGAAGATCAATATGTTTGATTGGATTTGGGACATATTCTACGGCATATCAAAGTCAATGTATTCAATCATTGACAATATGTTAGCGTGTGCGAATATGCTATGCGGTATTGAACCGATAAGGTATCAAGGAGCCGAAATGGATTTCTTGACCTTTTTGATACGAAATAGGAACATCACCTACGCTTTTGTTGGAGCGGTTTTAGTATCTGTGGTCTTGGTTGTGATTTTCGCAGTTTTTATGATTATCAGAACCATCCATAGCGAGAAGACTGAAAAAACACCTGCACAGGTGGCGGTGCAAGTTGGAAAAACTCTTTTGATGTTCATCTTCATTCCTGTGGCTTTTACTGTCCTCATCTATTTCACTAATGTGATTATGAAAGTCCTCTATTCAACCACATTAGGAGGATCGACAGATGGATTGGGTCGTTTCTTAGCTGGTGCCTTTGGTCAAAATGCGCGTAAAGGTGGTGTCCCTGAAGATTTCTTCTTATTAAAAGATTTCAACTATGCGAGTACGAGTAATGTGGGGAAATATGTCAATTTGCCAGACTATGATTATTTCTTCAGCTATTTATGCTCAATTGTTATCATTCTTGCCTTAGGACTCGTCCTCATCATGTTTGTTGATCGTGCAATATCAATTGTCATATTATTTGTCGTATCCCCAATATCATTATCCACAACGGTGATCGACGATGGAGCAAGATTCAAACTTTGGAGAGATCAATTCATCACCAAATTATTGACTGGATATGGTTGTATTATCGCTATCAACATCTATGCCCTTATCATCGGTGCAATCACTAGTAACAGCTTAGTTTTCTTTGATAATGTTATCCTCAACAATATCATGAAACTATTCATCATCGTCGGTGGAGCAGTCTCGCTCACAAAGATGATGGCTCTCATCGGCAATTTAGTGAATGCTGGAGCGGGTAGCAATGAACTCCGTGATAGCGCGATTGGTGTGGCTGGCGTCGGAAGAGCAATCAGCGGTACTTGGGGAGCAGTTAAAGCACCATTTAGTGCGACAAGAGGTGCAGTCAATTTCGTTCGTGATATCGCTAATCGTGGTTTTGGCACAACAGTTGGTAAATCCTTAGGGTTTAGAACTTCTCGTGATTATCAAATGGAAAGAGGCCAACTAAACTTAGGTCGTCGTACTGAAGGTTTAGGCGCAGGCAACAATAATGCTAGCCAAGGTGCAAGATCGATGGGAAGTGGTTCCGGAAATGTGAAAAACGTCATTGGTGGAGCAGTTGCAAATAATGGTAATAATAACGGCAGAGTTATTGCTGGCGATAATAGAGGTGGCAATAATAACAATCCTGGCCCAGGGTCTGGTATTGTAAATAACGCAGTTAATAACGCCCTTGATGGTGGACGCGGACGCAGCCGAAGTTTTGATAACAGGAGGAAGAATTAAACATGAGAATTATTCCTAGAACAACAAAAATCAAAGTACAATTCTTCAGGAACATCTCCATTCTTGATATCATTATTGCCTTTGCTTTTTTAGGCCTTATTGTCCTTCTATTGCTTTCTAATTTAGGGGTAGCAAGATTCATTCTTGCTTTTGTGATTCTGGTGGTTGCAGTGATGTTATTCATCCCATTTGAAGGCGACAAATTTTATGTCTTCATCATCCAATCAGTGAAATATATTTTCACGGTTAAAAAATATAGTCAAAATCATTCACAGTCCCAAACAAACATTGAATTATTTATGCCGTTTAAAAACATTAGGGATGGCTTTATTGAATATAATGAATATTACGCGGGTGTTTTGCAGATTAATCCGCGTGAATTCTCTTTATTAAGTGAATATCGTCAAAACCAAATGATTGATGAGAACTTTGGAAAAATCATTAGAGAAATTTCTAACAAGACCAAAGCCTCAATCGTCAAAATTGACCGTAAATTAAGCTTTGAAGCTTACGCGAAAGATGAGGAGAGGAAAAAAGATGAACTCTTCCGTCTATTTGAAAATAACGAATTGAGCAAAAAAGAACTCGATTCACGTGTAAAGGTTATCAACGATCGTATTCGTACATACAAAACTCTCACCGAAGATAGCCCAATTAAAAAACCATTTTATTATCTCGTGATTTATGATGAATCAAAAGAGATGATTACTACAATTCTTAACGATGCAGTCAACACATTCCAAAACATTGGAATGGCTTCTCATATATTAGACACCAAAGAATTAGCGATATTTGTGAAATACAATTATACTTCTAATTTTGAGGAAAAGGATGTCGACATGGTTTCCCCTGAAGAATTCATGTCATGGATATATCCTCAAAGCGTGGAATTTAAACCTCGTTCTACGATTGTTGACGGGGAGGAATGCTTTACATTCACGGTGAAGAATTTCCCAATCTCTGTCATGAACGCTTGGGGATATAAGATTTTTAATATCCCGAACACCAAAGTGGTGATGAATCTTGTTCCATTTGAAAAATTAAAAGCGGTGCGTATGATCGATAGATCAATTCAAGAACTAGCTTCTCAATCCAACAACAGCTATCGAGCGAGCAGTTTGATTGATAAACAAACCCATATTAACACTCTTGTGGAAGTGCTAAGAATGCTTCAAAACGATAACGAGACATTATACGGCGTCAACCTTCATATCACCGTCTATTCTCAACATGGAGCAACTAAAGACACGAGAAGAAGTGAGAAGAAAAATGTTAAACGTATATTCTCCGAAGAAGGATTTGAGCTAGTAGACAATTATTTCCGTCAAAATCTCGCTTTCGTCTCCACGAATATATCGCGTCTAGATGCAATGGGTAAATTCCAAAGAGCGATTCATTCTAATTCAGTCGCTGCGGTATTCCCGTTCGTGCTCTCAAACGTCATGGATGATAGAGGCTGTCTTTTAGGAACCGAAAATGATTATCCAGTGGTTGTCGATTTCTTCAAACGAGATTACGAAAGAGTTAATTCCAACGCAGTGATAATTGGTAAGAGTGGATCAGGCAAATCCTTCGCTACAAAAACGATCTTATCCCAATTATCTGCAGAAAATGCAAAGATTTTCATCCTTGATCCGGAAAATGAATATCAATTTTTAGCCCAGAATCTCGGTGGTAGATTAATCGATGTCGGTACAGCGAGCGAAGGACGTATTAATCCTTTCCATGTCATAACGACTTTGGAAGGGGATGAAACTGGTAGTGATTCTTCGACAAACAACTTTGCTGTACACCTTCAATTCTTAGAAGAGTTTTTCAAAGTTTCTTTACCTGGTATCAGTTCTGATGCTTTGGAATATCTCAACAATTTGATTGTGGAATTATATCGTAAGAAGAACATCGATTCACGTACTGATTTTGCTAGTTTAGAAGCAAAAGATTATCCAACATTTGATGATTTATATAAGATTATTGAAACCCACCTTTCTAGTGCAAAGGTAGAATATGATATTACTCAATTAAGAGTGTTATCAAATTATATCTCTAAATTCGCTGGTGACGGACGTAACGCCAACTTATGGAATGGTGAGTCAACTTTGACAGTGAAAGAGAATTTCACAGTCTTCAATTTCCAATCCTTATTAGCAAACAAAAACAACACCATCGCTAATGCACAGATGTTGATGGTATTAAAATGGTTGGATAATGAAATTATTAAAAACAGAGACTTCAATCTCAAACATAATAGTGATCGTAAAATTGTGGTTGCTATTGATGAGGCTCACGTCTTTATCGATCCAAAATATCCTGTCGCTTTAGACTTTATGTACCAACTCGCCAAACGTATTCGTAAATATAATGGTATGCAAATAGTCATTACCCAGAATATTAAAGACTTTGTTGGCAGCGAAGAAATAGTTAGAAAATCCACTGCGATTATCAACGCATGTCAATATTCATTTATCTTCGCTTTATCACCTAATGATATGGATGATCTTTGCACTCTATATGATAAAGCAGGACAAATCAATGAGGTGGAACAAGACCAAATTGTTAACAACTTGAGAGGTAATGCTTTCATCATCACTTCACCAACCAATCGTACGAATATTTCGGTCATTGCTTCAAAAGAAGTGAGAGCGATGTTCACCGAGCCACGAGATTACGCACAAAATCGTTAGGATACTATTGATGTGATAAAGAAATATCAAAAGTAATGGCTCTCATTAACTAGGAATGGAGTAATAATTGTTATGAACCCTGAAAAAGAATCAATAGAACAAAAAGAAACCTCTAATAGTAGAGGCGGCATTAGCGAAGAGGAACAAATAGCGTTTCAACAAAAACTAAAAGAAGACGTTGAGAAAAGTGAAAACTTAGGTGCTTCAATCGACGACGAAAAGGAAAACTCTCTTGAAGCAGAGAAAGAACTTGAAGAGGTCACTCCTGAGATTGAGCCTCTCAACTGATGCCTTATTCGAATAAGGAAAGATGTTTAATGGCGGTCAACTGATCGCCATTATTATAAAGAATCTTAATTGGCTGTGGCACATTTGTGGCATTAACTGTTGTAAGATACAAGTGTTAGTTACCAGTAGGAGGAAATAACTATGGGCTATAAAGAAGAATTTCTAAAACAACTTAATGAATTAAAAAAGTATGAAAAATTAAGACAGACAAACCCAGAAGAGGCTTTAAAATTTAAAAACGTCTTGAAAGCACAAGACACAGCCTATCAGGTCTTACATTTTGCGACTTATTTAAATAATAAGAAAGTAGACTTATTTGGTAGCAGAGAAGCACATGATGACTTCATCAACCGCCACCGCGATCTTCTCGGCGAGGATAGAGTGCCACTTTTAGACACTGATGGATATGGTTCGATGATTATTCCTGATGTTGACTACATTAAAATATTTGAAGAATTTGAAAAGGAATGTATAGGTGGAGCGGAAACGCTAGAACAAATTTATAAGGAATCTGTATCAAATTACCAAAAAATCAACCATCCGATGAAAGGTATGATCGATGGAATTAAAAATGACGTTGATACTTTGTTTGAAGGAAAAGAAGCTAAAGATATTAAAGAAGCTTTAGATTATGCGAATGAAGAGATAGTGGAAAAACTCGGTGAGAACCTCGTTGATACCGCTATTGATATCACTTCTAATGCGTCTGGTGTTAAAGCTGTCAAAGAATATAAATCCTTCCTATTTTCCAAAAATCTCGACGCGAATACTTTAAAAAATCAAAGCTTAAGAGACGCGACTGTTTCCGCAGGTTTTGACAAAGAGAAAAATATTCCTCTCTATAAAGAATTCCTCAACATGGAACCAACATATGATGAGGATTATAAAGAAAAACTTTTAGGCCTTAACGCGCTTCTAGAAGAAGAAGGACTACTTCAAGATGCCGAGGGAGGAGAATCTGGTAGTAAAGAATATGGCCTCACTGATTATTTTAAAAAGAACTATATTCTCAAAGATGCAATTGTGAGACATAGCAAGCTCACTGATGAAGCAGCAAAGAAGGCATCTCTTGCTAATATCAATCAGTTATCCAAGGATTTAAAAGATGTTTCGAAAAAATATGACAAGGTCTTGAATTACATTGAGAAGAACTTTGATGTAGAGAATATGAATCTAAATGCGAACATCTATTCTGGACGTCCAAGTACCGTGACTGATGGGGATGTTGACAACTGGAAACCAAACTTACCTCCAAAATACGATTTCGAAAACTCTCCATCTGTTATTTTCTTAAGCGGTTTTACTCAACTCAAAGCCGCATGTAGAAAAGGTGAAGTGTCATTAAAAGAATATCTTGATCATTCAACAAAAGCTTATATCAAAGGGGCGAAGACTTTAGGAGAGAGTGAAGACAGAAAATATTATCTCCCGAGAAGCGAAGAAAACACTTTAGGAAAACGTTTAGCGCACGCCCTTAATGTCAATAACACTGCATATCACGGCTTAATGGGTTATAACATGGTCGGTGGTCGTGGTATGGAGTTCCTCTATAAAACTGATCCTAACAAAGAGAAACAAACAGGCAATATCATCATTTCTAGCATCAACAAAGAATACAATATTTTGTTTAACCACGATCCTGATTCAATGTTTGGTGTTGTTGATGATCCAAATATTCAAGCTTTAAAAAACGTCTTTGTCGCCGGCGATAAGGTTGATAAATTATATGAACTCAGCGATAAGTATTATAACGAACACGCTGTACCTAGTGGTCTCGTTAAGAACTATAGAGGCGAATTACGTGAACACGGTCAAACTTCCGTTGCCGATGAATATCGACGCGTGATGAAAACTCTTAAAGATTACGCTTTAGAAAGAAAAGCGATGTACGAGCAAAATGAAAATATAAAAGATTATGACTTTGGTAACGTGCTATACGCTGGTAAACAGTATTTCACGGATTATTTAAAAGAGAATAATCTCTCCCTCGCTAGTGTTGAGGATGACAGACTTAGAGATGAGATTACCGACTTCATGATTGATCCAACAACTGTGGTAACCACTAAATATGTTAGGGATGCGGATTTAGATCCAGAAGGCATCAATGATGTGAAGCGTTCATATATTAAGGTCTTTAGAGAACATGATGCTGCAAGCAAAGAATCTTTCAATCAAAAATTCGCTACCTATAACAATAAGCCAAACGGATTTAATGTCGGCAAGAATATGGCGAAAATAGTCGCAGATAACAAAGGCGGATGGTGGGAACGCTTTAGAGGCACAACTTCTAAAGAATATACAGCCTTACAAAAGGTTGCAAAAACATATTCCAGCGATAATCCACTTCACGCGGACAAAGAATCCTTATATATCTGCGCAAAAGCTTATAAGAACTATAAGATGCCAGCAGGAACTGATTTCAATAGATTAAGCAAGACTGCGCAAAAGAGAGTGGAATTCTGTGATTCCATCATCAAAGCATATGAAGCTGAACAAAGAGAGAAAGATCCATTAGGCTTTGATAAACCAGTGAATAATAACAATATCATTCAAGAAGATTTCCAAAATCAACTTCAAAATGATTTACAACCAAAAGTGAACAAAGCTGTTAATGCGGAGATCAAACCTGTAAAGGTCAATGAGAAAGATCCACCTGATAGTGGCGATC
>JAFZVO010000069.1 GCA_017617775.1 Bacilli bacterium
CATTAACTTCTAGAGACGTCATCAACACGAAGATGCGCACCATCTTAGATGAAGCCACTGATCCATGGGGCATCAAAGTGAACCGTGTCGAAGTGAAGAACATTCTCCCTCCAAAAGATATCAGAGAAGCGATGGAACGCCAGATGAGAGCGGAAAGAGAGAAGAGAGAAAAGATCCTTCTCGCTGAAGGTCAAAAACAATCCGCGATCTTAGAAGCTGAAGGTCGTAAAGAATCCTTAATCTTAAACGCCGAAGCGGATAAAGAAGCAGCGATTAGAAAAGCTGAAGGTGAATCTGAAGCGATCATCAAACTCAAGAACGCAGAAGCTGAAGGTCTCTTAAGAGTGAAACAAGCCGAAGCTGAAGGCTTAAGACTCATCAAGGATGCTAAACCAGATGAAGCTGTCTTAAAACTCAGAAGCTATGAGGCTCTCGTCAAACTCGGTGAAGGCCAAGCTACAAAGATCATTGTCCCAAGCGATATTCAAAATCTCGCCGGCACAGTGACAGCCTTAACAGAAGTCGCAAAGAAATAACAAATTAAAACAATGAAAGACTAGGCTTAAAAACCTAGTTTTTTTGTTGCAAAATGTTAAAAGAAAGATAAAATAAAGTTAATAGAAAAGGAGGGCAAAACATGGAATTATTACTGATGCATAAAGACATCAGAGTTATGCGATTCACTTTGGACGAAAACAACAGCATAAAGAATATTGTTGAGCTTTATAATCGTGAACATATGCCCTTCTCAACTGAGGAAAGTTCTAATAATAACCTCTTTAAGTTAAAAGAATGGTGGAATGATCGCTGCATCCCTGTGACAAGAGATAATTATTCTGAAGCTTTCCAGTCTCTTCCTGAAGATGACTCGCTATCGTTAGTGGTTAAAAGTAACGGCCTCTCTTTGACTGACCAATATTGGATCAAAAAACCAGATGAAGATATTAGATACGATGATATCTCATTTTTCTCAAACAAGTTCTCTAATGACATCGGCGACATTTTCATTGGGAAAAAGAGAGGCAAAACAATTTCTTATTATTCACCAGATTCAACATCTACAGGCAACTTGAAGAAAAGATGGAAAATTATTAATGGTAAAAGATATTTATTAAAGGCCGGCACTAAACCTCATCAATATGAAATATTTAACGAAATCATCGCGAGTAAAATAATGGATTTGTTAGATATTGATCATGTTGATTATGAACTCACAACCGATGAAGGCATGCTTTTCTGCCGAAGTCTCAACTTTGTGTATTATAATGAAGACTTTGTCAGCGCTTATCAACTCTTTAAAAGTGAAAACAAGCAAAACAATGTTTCTTATTACAATCATTTTCTTTCTATATTAAAAAAGATTGGGTTAGAAGACTATGAAATGCAGATAGAACAAATGCTTTTTATTGATTATTTGCTTGGAAACACAGACAGACATTTACATAATTTTGGAGTTATTAGAGACGCGAAGACTTTAGAGTTTGTTCGTGTCGCGCCTATATTTGATACAGGGGCGTGTCTTGGATACAATTTGAGCGATGATGAATTGGGCAAATTAGAAGAGGTGGATTGGATGCCTTTTAAAAGCAAGAAGAACCCCAATCAATTATCGCTTATTGAAGATTATTTTTGGATAAAGTTTGATATCTTACAAGCTATTCCTTTCCAGATCAATGAACTTCTTAAGCAATACAGCAATTATATCTCAGACAAAAGACGTAAAGCGATTGTCTCTTTCCTTACAAGAAGAATTAATATGATATTCCGTTACTTCAATATTGAAAAGGAATTATCAGATGATGATGTTGAGCTCACTTCTCTAGAGCAAGGTATCTTAAACTATATGAAGTCTCACAACAACAGACTTGATGATTTACGTGTTATCTCAACAAAATATGGCGTAGTTTATCTCACTGCTTATCGAGCGATACGATCCCTCGTTAGTAAAAGGCTTGTCCGTAGAAGTGGAGCAACGAAAAATGGATGTTGGATTTTGTTATAAAAATCAGTATAGTTAACAGGAGGTAAAAGTAATGAGACTATTAGGACGTTTATTATTATTCGCAGTTGGAGGTGTGCTCCTCTATTTATCCATCACATCTATAATGTCTAACTGGAATATTATTCAATCTATCGGTTGGGACAACTTCTTCTCCAGTGATACTTGGGCGGCAGTGAAATCTATCCTTATCCAAGTGTTCTATGCCTTATGCGCGTTATATGCGATATTCCTCGGACTCAAAGGAAAAGCGACATTCATCTCCTTTATCGCCGCGGTGGTGCTCGTCATCATCGTCGTCTCTAGAACGATTGACTTCGTGAAAAGTGATACAGAAAAAACAGTAGAGAATATCGTTAATCTCGTCTTATCGTTCCTCATGCCAGTTGGTTTCTCTCTCGGTGTTGTATTCCTGCTTATCGGGGAGAATAAAAAAGAGAAGAAATAAAAGAAAAACTTCCGTTTTGTCGGAAGTTTTTTGATTCAATCGATGATTTTATATCCCGCTTCTAAGATATCCGCTTTTAGTTGATCCCAGTTTGGTTCTTCATCATAGATGATGAGAGCTTCGTTTTTCTTGAGATTGACTTTGGCTTTTTTGATATTGTTTTGATTAGCGAGAATATTTTGGACAGTGGCGGCGCAGTGTTTGCAGCCAATGCCCTCAATTTGTAAAGTTCTTTTCATTATTTGACTTTGCCTTGGTTGGCAACGGCATCCATCTGTTTCTTGAGTTCTTCTGGATCCATTAAGTAATAATGTCTGATGGCCTTCATGTTGTCATCGAATTCATAGACGAGTGGGACACCGGTTGGGATGTTGACGCCGATGATTTCTTCAGCAGGCATGTTGTCAAAATATTTGACTAAGGCACGTAAGGAGTTACCATGGGCGACTACGAGGACTCTCTTGCCCGCTTCCATTTCTGGTTTGATCACTTCTTCAAAGTATGGGACCGCACGAGCGACAGTTAATTCAAGAGATTCACATAATGGGAGGTCTTTCTTATCGACTTCTCTGAATTGATCTTGTAAAGCTGGGTTACGTGGATCTTTCTCTTCGAGTGGTGGCGGTGGTACATCATAGGATCTTCTCCAGACCTTGACTTGTTCTTCACCGTATTTCGCGGCTGTCTCGGCTTTGTTGAGTCCTTGTAAGGCACCGTAATGACGTTCATTGAGTCTCCATGATTTATAGACTGGAAGCCATTCTCTATCGAGTTCGAAGAGAACGTTGTTCATCGTATGGATGGCTCTCTTGAGCAAGGAGGTATGGACGACATCAAAGTCATAGCCTTCGGCTTTTAAGGTTCTACCAGCGCGGTGAGCTTCCTCAACACCTTTTTCACTGAGTTCAACATCAGTCCAGCCAGTGAAAAGATTGAGTTTATTCCATTCGGAC
The DNA here is from genome assembly GCA_017617775.1 of Bacilli bacterium. The sequence goes on from JAFZVO010000069.1 coordinate 3,401, forward strand.
TCACCGTGACGGATAAGCACTAATTTCTTCATATGTTTTCCTTCTTTCGTTATAAGTATATCATTTTCTTTTGTTTAAAGAAAAATGTATTATTAAATATATGAAAAAGATACTATTCCCATTATTAACAGTCACATTTTTATTATGCTCTTGTTCAACTTCTAAACAGGATAGCAGTATTTCTTCTAACGAAGAGACATTTACAACAAGCGAAGAAACATCTTCAATAGAAGAGTCTTCTGTTTCATCAGAAACTAAAAAAGAATATACGTCTAACCCAATGGGTGATCCATATATTTCTCGTCAATATTATCTCAACCATATCGGAGATATCTATTCGGTGTGGAAAGAGTATCGTGGAGATGACCAGACCATCGCGGTGATCGACGCTGGATTCAACGGCAAACATGAAGATTTCACCTTTGAAGATGGAAAGAGCAAAGTGAGCGCGGAATCCGCCTCATTTACCACAAGTGGTAGCAATACAGTAACAAAGGTAGGCATCAATTATGTCGATGCGGGGGAAGAGAGCCATGGCACATTCTGCGCGGGTGTCGCTGCCGCTGGTATCAACGGCAAAGGCGTGGTCGGTATCGCCCCTAACGCGAAACTCTTGTTGTTAAAAACTGATTGCAAACCGAAATCAGTGGCCGCTGCATTCCATTATGCCGCGGATCACGGAGCTACTGTGGTCACTATCTCCATTGGTTCATATGAGAATTATGAAGGTGATCTACAAAATGATGGTTCTAACTTAAAAACAGTTTTCAATGAACCAGTGAAATATTGTTATGACAAAGGGATCCCCGTGATATCAGCGGGCGGTAATGGTGGATCGACAAAGAAAACATATCCAGGAAGTGTTACGAATGTCATCGGTGTCGGTGGTATCGCCGCGAACTCCTCCAGTGATGTCTGGAACGAATCTACTTATAATTCCTCTGATAATGATAGACATATTGATGTCTTCGCCCCTAGCGATGGGATGTATGGCTGTTGTAACTATGGTGGGAATAAATATGATGGAGGCTGGAAAGGGACATCTTTCTCCGCTCCACAAGTCGCCGGCATGGCCGCCTTATATTTCCAAAAGAATCCAAATGCGACTGCGAAACAATTTGAAGATGATTTATATGCATCTTGCCATAAGATTGATAATACCGGTCACTATGGATACGGAAGAGTGGATGTCGGTAAATTAATGGGCATCACTAATAACGAATCCGTCAAGGTGAGAATCAAGGCGAATTGGTCTAATGTCTACGTCTACGCGTGGAATTTAGAGAAGAATAAAGAGCAGAAAGCCTGGCCAGGAACAAAACTCACTAAGTCTAATAATGAATATACAATCAATTTAAAACCGAGTGACTTCGATTCCATTGTCATCAGTGATGGTGGTTCTAATAAATCACCTGACTTATATGTCTCTTCCTTCATCTATAACAAAGCATATTCGTTAATTTCTTCAACATCAGAAACTCTTGGAGAGACGACGATATCAATCGGTAAATATGTATAAGAAAAACGGGCTTCAAACCCGTTTTTTTATTATTAATAATAAGGATTATTGAGCAGCGACTGCTTCTTCTTCCTCGTAGAGCATCTTTCTATCGACGATTAAGTTGACGATGATGCCGACCACTAAGCCAGCGGCGAGTGGGATGAGGATGGAGAACACGAGGCTCATGCTCTTAGTGACGTCTAAGACGTTGCTGTTGGTGAATGTCACATCCGCGTTATCAACATAGACTTCATTCATCGCTGATTTATAAGCTGGAATTTCTGCAGCCAAATCGTTGTAAATCTTTGTCATATCTTTGATGAATTGTTCATGACCTTCGACTTCTGCAGGTTTCTTGTTGTAGTTGCTGATCTGCTCATCAATTTGTCTAACCTTTAAATCGATGTTGTGGTTTCTGACGATTAAGGATTCCATTCTCTCGCCTAAACCAGTGACTTGGGCTTTATCACCAAGGCTGATGATTGTCGCTTTGAAGGAGTCGATTAAATCTTGGTTATCTTTCTTTTCGCCGCCGTTACCGTCTTCACCAACGAGAACAATTTTCTCTTGGGCTAAAGAAGCAACATTAATCTTTGTGTAATCTGGAGTTAAACCATAATTGATAATCATGTTCTTTAATAAAGAGACTTTGCTGCTATCAATGATGGAATTGATGGTATAGATGTTAGAGGCAATCTTATCAGATAAAGTCGAAGAGATCTTTAACGCTTTCATCGTGTTGTAGCCGTTGATCATCGTATTCGCTTGAGTGGATAATAG
>JAFZVO010000008.1 GCA_017617775.1 Bacilli bacterium
GATAAGTCATGGATGTGAATTTCTGCATTTCTATGGGCGTCAGCGATCTCTTTATCGTAGACTTCGCTCAACCAATAGTTAGCAGTAATCGCACCGGAGTTTGAGAGAATTAACCCACCAACACTATAAGTGACAGTGGAGTTCTCTTTGACACGCCAGTCAGCGATTTTTAAATAGTTGTCGACCGTTTTCTTGTAGTCGAGTTCCGTGGAAGCCATTTCACGTAAGCTTTCATGTTGACGACGATAGAAGATGTAGGCCTTGGCAACATCGGTATAGCCTGTCGCGACCAACACATTTTCAACGGAATCTTGGATATCTTCAACAGAAATGAGGTCATCTTGGACCTTTTTGGAGAAATCAGCAGTAGTTCTTAAGGCTAACTTCTCGATAATTTCATCTGTGAACACCTTATGTTCCGCGACAAACGCCTTGGTAATCGCGTTGCTTATCTTTGATAATTCGAATGGAACGATTGATCCATCTCTCTTTTTAACGTTGAGCATAAAATCTGTCCTCCTCTTCTTAGACTTACTCAAATTACTATTAACACAATGATATAAGTGTCAGCACTCACTTAGATCAAGGTAGGTATATCTTAACAATAATTATAATATTAAATCAAATAATAAAAACATTATTTTTTGGACACTGTCTTAAAGACAAAAAGTATTGCAAAACTCGGCTTATACTACATTTATGGGTATGAAAAAACCACAACGTGAATTGTGGTCATTTCTTCAGAGATTTTTTATTTCTTTTCTTTCTTCTCTTTTAGCAAATCGCGAATCTCATTGAGAACATCGAGTTCAGTTGGTTCTGGGACACCTGGTTCTGGTGGAACTGGTCTTTCTTCAGGATGTTTTTGATAATAAGCTTCGAGTTGTTTGGCCTTGAGTTCTTCAGATTTCTTGTGGGCAGTATTGATCGCCTTGATGATGAAGAATAACACTAAAGCGATTAATAAGAAGTTGATGATCGCTTCGATGAAGGCGCCCCAATCGATGTAGATGAATTTTGGATTTGGATTGCCATCTTCTAAGAATCTTGGAACCTCAGGGGTGAGAGGAGTGATGATATCAAGTCCTTCGCCGCCAGTGGCTAACGAGATGATCACGTTGATGAGTGGCATGATGATCTTGCTAGTTAAAGCCGTGACGATCGCGGAGAAGGCACCACCGATGATGATACCAACCGCCATATCGACGATATTACCACGAGAGATAAATGCTTTAAATTCGGCAAATAAACCCTTACCTTTTTCTTTTTTAGCCATGATTTTATTTCTCCTTTTTCATTATTCTATTATTTATCGATATTTTTGTTAACAAAAAACATTTTTATAGAATAAAATATAATCATGATTGATTTAAAAGTTAATTTAGATGGTTCGCTTACCAAGGAAGATGTTCTTTATCTCGCGGATATGCAGAGAATTGAACTCCCTGAGAACTACGAAGATTTATTATGTGCGGCGAATAAATGCAAGAATGTCCGAGAATATCTCAAATATTTTGATTTCCCTCTCTCCTTGCTCCAGAATGTCGATGCGATTGAATACGCGATGTATTCTTTGACTTGCCGTCTCGCTAAACTCGGTCTTCTCTACGCGGAGATTAGATTTGCTCCGGCCTTACATATCAAAAACTATCTCACTCAAGAGAGAGTGATTAAAGCCGCCTTACGCGGGTTATATAAAGGATTATATGAATATCCGGATTTCAACGCGAATTTAGTTCTCGTCTGCATGAGGGAATTCGGCTTAGAAACCAATATGATCACCTGCAAGCACGCGATCAATTATCATAAGGATAACAAGATTGTCGGTATTGATCTCGCGGGTAATGAACGCGTGAAGCCAGTGAAATTTTTTGAAAATGTCTTCAAACTGGCAAAGCAACATAAACTCCCATTCATCATCCATGCGGGTGAGACAAGAGATGCCCAAGAAGTGATCGACGCAGTGGAATTAGGCGCATCTCGTATTTCACACGGCCTATCTTTAGCCTTGAATCAACAAACAGCTTATTATCTATATTCCCATAATGTGACTTTAGAATTCTGCCCAACCCAGAATATCGACACGAAAGTCTTGCCAGACTATGAATCATGCCCGATCAAACAATCTGCGCGTATGGGTATGAAGGCGACTATCTGTTCTGGTAATCTCACGATTAGTAAAACTAATATCAACCAAGAATATTCCCAGCTCATCAAACATTTGAATCTCCGTAAAGAAGATATCTATGAATATCTTGCTAAAGCGATTCAAGCTTCTTTCCTCTCAGTTGAAGAAAAAGGACAACTGATCAATAAACTAGTTGCCCGATTTGATGGATATTTTAATTCGATTATATAAAGTAATAGTCTAGGAAGGCTTCGATGAGCGGCTCATAATATTGTTTCTGAGCTTCGCGATCCTTCCACTGACCATCGCTGTTCAGTTCATATTCACTAAGTGGAGTGCCGTTGAGCACTTTTCTTATTAAATTGGATGTGTAGTGGAGATGGTTACTTCTCTCCTCATCATAAAATGATGTGGTGATGACTTTATCAGTGATGACATCATTTCCATAGACCGCCGCGTCAATTAATGCGCCGTCTTTATAGACGTGGAAAGTCGGGACAACCCCATCTCCATATCCATAAGTCGCATTATATTTATTTGATAAATAGTGGTCATCTTTGAATGTTTGATAACGATCTGGCTCATTTTTACGAATCGGATCCATATCAAAGGCATACATGATATTCTCGGTGACCCATTCTTTGAGATGCGGCATGACGACATTGGGCATGCAGTATGTGCAGTCAGGGCAACTGCTTCGCATATAGTAGATGATACCACCTTTAGAGACGACTTCGCTTTGGATCTGTTCCTCATTAATTAAATATATAAGAGGAAGGTTCACCGTTTCTTTGATGGCGTTTAGGAATACTGTTTCATCTGAGAACAATGTGCTGTTATCGGTGTAGAAGGCTCTTCTCACCAATTTGCCGTTCGCGATGATATAGAAAGCCGGGTCGTTGCTATTTTTGATGCCGAAAGAATTGAGACGGTCGTCAATCTGGTCATTGGACATCTTATATGTTAGGACGTGGTCATATTTCGCGAGATGATCTAAGACACGTGAGAAATATACCCAGCATCCACATGTCGTATCCCCATATGTCGCGAGGATGAAGTTCTCGTTATCTTTTTTGCTATAGCATGTATCGCAGTCAATCTCGATTGCTTCTTCATGATAAAGGGTCCCGAAAGTCAGTCTTTCTTTGCTCGATGAAGAGCATCCTAGGAGGGAAGAAAGAGAGAATAAAGTGACGAATGCGAGCAATAACTTTTTCATAGTCGTTATCTATTCTACCAAACTAAAAGAAAAGTGCATTATTTTTTATCAAAAAAGTGGGTGAAAAAATGCGAGAAAAAACTAACGTGATTTTCATGGGCAATTTTCATGCGATTTTTTGCAAAAATTTTTTTAGAGTATTATTAGACTCAATCTAAGAATATTGATTTTCAAAAATGACGCGAGAAAAAATATCAAAAAAAATGTTTGAAATTGGGGGTAAATTTATATATATTTTTTTGCAGTTAAAAATTAACAACAAATTTCATTTGAAAAGAAAGGTTGGGTGCTCTAATGGAAGATAAAGTCATTATCTCACTTGAAGGGGTTAGTAAAGAATTCGGCGGTACCACGGTTGTCGACAATTTCAATTTGACGATCAACAAAGGTGAATTCGTCACTTTTTTAGGTCCTTCAGGATGTGGTAAATCCACAACATTAAGGATGATCGCGGGTTTAGAAACTCCATCATCTGGCTCGATTAAATTAAACGGTGAGGATATCGTCAAGATTCCTCCATATAAAAGACCGATTAACACGGTGTTCCAAAGATATGCCTTATTCCCATATCTCGATGTCTATGATAACGTCGCATTCGGTTTGAAGCTCAAGAAAGTGCCAGTCCAAGTCACTAAGAAGAACGGTCAAGTCGTCACCAAGATGAAGCATTTGTCTCGTGAGGTGATCGACCAAAAGGTTCTCAAAGCTTTAAGAGTCGTGGACTTAGAAGAATTAGAGAATCGTGATATCTCTACGCTTTCTGGTGGTCAACAACAAAGAGTGGCCATCGCAAGAGCGATTGTCAATGAACCAGAGATTCTTCTTTTAGATGAACCTTTAGGCGCGTTAGACCTCAAGATGAGAAAAGATATGCAGATCGAATTAAAAGAGATGCATAAAAAACTCGGTATCACCTTCATCTATGTCACACACGATCAAGAAGAAGCTTTAACGATGTCTGATAAGATCGTCGTCATGAAGGCTGGTGAGATTCAACAAATCGGTAACCCAACTGATATATATAACGAACCAACCAACGCTTTCGTCGCTTCCTTCATCGGTGAATCCAATATTTATAACGCGACAATGGTGGGTCATAAGAAGGTTAAATTCCTCAACCACACATTCGACTGCGTGGATGACTTCCCAGTCAATGACAAAGTGGAAGTCGTGGTCCGTCCAGAAGACGTGAAGATGAGAGTGGCGACAGGCGATGAAGTCGATGAATTAAACGGCAAGATCGTCTCTAAACTCTTCAAAGGTATGCATTATCAATACGTCATCATGGTCGGCCGTAATGAAGTCATCGCCCAGAACACTCGTGAATTCAATGTTGACGATGTCGTCTCCATGACTTTCCGCGCGCAAGATATTCAAATTATGAAGAAAGATCTCGTCAGCAATATCTACACTGACGCATGGATCAATAAATATAACGAACTCATGATCTCCGAAGATCCATATGAATGCAACATCACCCAATTATTAGCGGGTTCCACAGTGGATGAAGATGGCTATCTCGTCTCCAAAGAAGGTAAGAAATACGACCTCAACGACGCGGATGTCATCGCGGAAGTGGCAATCACTGATGTGACTATCACTGACGGTCATGATAACGGCCAATCCAATGGTGTGGTCATCTCCACAGTCTATAAAGGCGATCACTATCAAATCATCGTGAGAACAGAAGAAGAGGAAGACTTCATCTGTGACTCTCCATATACATTCAACGAAGGGGATTTGGTCTCTGTGTCCATCCCTCGTGAAGCCATTAAATTAACTTTGAAGGGTGATATTTCCAAATATGAAATCGAATAAGAGAAGAGGTTTCTATTTTCAAAGAAAATACTTGTGTATTCCATACTCAGTTTTCCTCATCCTCTTCATCATCGCGCCGATCTTGATCATCGTCTGGTACGCGTTCACGGATACTAACGGCATGCCTTCTTGGAATGCCCTCGTGGACTTCTTCACCAGCTGGAGCAAGATCAACGTGTTAATCGTCTCCTTATTCGTCGCTTTGCAGACGACCTTAATCTGCTTATTAATCGGATATCCGTTAGCCTATTTCCTCGCGGATAAGAAGATCAATAAGAACGCTGTCTTAGTGACATTATTCATCGCCCCGATGTGGATCAACTTCGTTCTCCGTACAGGTGCGACCAGAGACTTATTAACATGGATGGGAATCAATGGTGGTACACACCCATACTTAGCGACCCTTATCGGTATGGTGCAAAACTATTTACCATTCGTCATTCTTCCACTTTATACGACGATGTTAAAACTCGATAAGAGCCAAATTGAAGCAGCTACTGACTTAGGAGCGACTCCGCGTCAAGTCTTCTTCAAAAACATCTTACAACAATCAATTCCGGGCGTTGTCTCCGCGTGTATGATGACTTTCATGCCGACGATGTCCTCATACGTTATTTCCGACACTCTTTCCGAAGGAAAGATTACGTTGTTCGGCAACTACATCTACTTGGACTTCACTTCCAGACTCTGGAATGATGGTTCTTTCATGGCCGTGATCATGTTATTGATCATCGGTATCTCCATGTTCTTCACGAGAAACGTGGATAAGAAAGATGCGAGAGGAGAAGGATTATGGTAAGAAAAATATTCGGCCAAATCTATATCTGGCTCATCTTAATCTTGATGTATTTACCAGTCTTGGTATTAATCGTCTTCTCATTCACAGAAGCGACTAACGTCGGTACTTGGACAGGCTTCTCCTGGAACCTATACCCACGTCTATTCCAAGACGAGCAGATTATGACGGCTTTAGGAAATACATTAATTCTTGCGTTTGCCTCCGCCTTAGTCTCCGTTTTCTTAGGTACTTTAGGGGCGATTGGCGCGTTCTATTCTAAAAAACGAATGAGAAAGACCATTGACCTTGTGACACAGATCCCAATCGTCAATGCGGAAATCGTCATGGCCTTATCTTTAACGGTCATGTTCGTCTTCCTCTCCACCTATGTCTTTAAGACACAGCTCATGTCTTTCTGGACATTGCTCATCGGTCATGTCGTCTTATCTCTTCCATTCGTCTATATCTCTGTGAAACCAAAATTAGAGCAGATGGATCCATCTCTTTATGAAGCGGCGATTGATTTAGGAGCGACTCCTCGTCAAGCCCTCACAAAAGTGATTATTCCTGAAGTATTGCCAGGTATTTTAAGCGGATTCTTGCTCTCCATCACATTATCTCTTGATGACTTCATCGTCACGAGATTCACTCGTGGTGCGGGTTTACTCAGCGGAGATAGCCAAATCGAAACGCTTTCCACATTAGTGCAAGCGAAGATTAAAAAAGGCCCAATCCCCGTGGAGATGAGAGCCCTGACAACGATTATCTTCTTACTCGTCATCTTAGGCGTTGTCTTCGTTTCAGTGAGAAGATACTTCAAATCTAAAAAAGAAAATAAAGGGAGGATTCGTGGATGAAAAAGAATTTAGCTTCAGCCTTATTCGCTTCGGCCTTTATTCTCGCGAGTGGCCTCTCTTTAACGAGTTGTTCCTCGAAAAGTGAAGATTCTTCTTTAACGATTAGAATCCTCAACCTTGAAGACTATATCTATCTCAATGATCCAGATTCTGGATATGATGAACCAGATATGACCGAACAATTCGCTTCTTATTATAAGAAAGAATACGGGAAAGA
>JAFZVO010000070.1 GCA_017617775.1 Bacilli bacterium
CTATAAGAAATTTGTCGTGGGTCCTAGTGACGATGATCAAAATCTAAACGCGAAGATCTCCACGCTTTTCGTCTACATGCTAGATGTCTCGATGTAACTTGCAGAAGAATTAGGCATCGGTAAAGAAGCGACAATGGATAAAGGGATGATATGGGTCATCACTAGATATTCTTTATCAATCAAGCGATTACCAAGATATCTAGAAGAAATAACAGTCTCTACCTATACCGGTCAAGATATGAAATTCATCTTTCCCCGTCATTTTGAGATGAGAGACAAGAATAATAATCTTTTGATCACCGCTTCCGCGACCTGGATGGTATTAGATCAAGCCACCCGTAAAGTGAATCTCCATCCTTTTAACGGCAAGAAGCTTCCAAGCGAGCATTATGAACACGAAGAACCTCTCCCCAATAAATTACTACCGACCTCCACTTCTCTCATCGATACGCGTCATGTCCGCAATTCCGATGTCGATATCAACAATCATTTGAATAACACCCGTTATATCGAATATCTCACCGATAGCCATGATTATGATTTCTATCGTTCTCATGAGATTAAACACATCACTTTAGAATATCGTAAAGAAATAAAAATCAACCAAAAGGTTGAAATCTATTCTGATGGATCTAATCCCGAATATATCGAGATCAAGGCTAATGAAGATACTTGCTTACAAGCCTTAATTGAATATCTCTAATTATTTAGTTCAATCAAGCGATTGATCATCGAATCCACGATGTTGATGGATTCTTTTTTATTCTCCTCGTCATCCTCGTTAAAAGCGGGGACATGGATGAATATCACCTTCGTGCTTTTCGCCTTGGAGAGGGCTAAATAATATGAGCAGTTGCATAAATATTGTCCGGCATCATAAGAATGGATAAAAGTATCATCAACGATAAATGTCGTATTTAATGTCTCTAATCCTTCATTAATGATCTTCTCATTGTTCTTCTCAACACCGTAATTATCTTTGCCGTTAGAGATGTTATGAGCTTCAAGTTCTAGCCTTGGGAAAGGAATCTTCCCCGCTTCTCCAATCATAAATAGATAATCAGGCTCATCTTCTAAGACTTCATCTAGCCTTCTACTTATCTCATTCCATGAGACGGGTAGGCCAATCTTCTCCGCGTAGATGTTAAGACCTAACACCGTTATATAGGATGCATTAAAAGATCGGCCTCCAAATGGTTCAAAATAGGTGATTTTTATATTCATAAAATTATTTCTTTTTTAAGAGCTCTTTCGCGTATTTGAGCTTGCCTTTGGCAATCATATCTTTGAGCTCTTCATATGGAAGAGGTTTGCCGTATAAATAACCCTGTAGTCTACCGCATCCAATCTTTTCAAGATAATCCGCTTCTTCTTTGGTCTCAACACCTTCAGAGAGAGTCTTCATACCGACTTGATTCGCCATCATGATGACGGATTGAACGAGGAGTTTAGCCTTCTCATTCTTCTCAAAGCCATTGAGGAATTCCATATCGAGTTTTAAGACATCGAAAGAGAATTCTTTCAAAATGTTGAAAGAGGAATAACCACTGCCGAAATCATCGAGCCAGACAGCATAGCCTAAATCATGGAGTTTATTGATCGATCCAAGGAGTAATTCTTTATCTCCCGCTAAAGCGGATTCAGTGATTTCGACATGCAATAAATTACGTGGAATGTTGAACTGTTTGACCACACCATCGATGACTTTGACGATATCCATCACTTTGAAGTCGATTCTTGAGAAGTTGATGGAAACAGGAATCACTGGTTCACCTTTATCGAGATTTTCTCTCATCTGTTTACAGACTAAAGTGAGCATCGCGATATCGAGACGATAGATGAGTTGGGAATTCTCTAAGGCTGGAATGAACTTACCTGGAGAGAGAAATCCATATTTTGGGTCAATCCATCTCGCGAGAGATTCCGCGCCGCATAATTCACGGGTATTCGCGTAGACGACTGGTTGATAATATGCCTTGAGCCACCCTTCTTTAATCGCTGTGTCGATGTGATTGACAACATATTGGGCCATACGATAATTCTCATGAAGTTCTTTATCATATAAAATAAATATTTCATTGCCGGCTCTATCTTCCAAGACATCTAAAGCATATCGCGCTTTTTCAATGCTGAGGTGAGTGTCTTCTACTGAATCTCTAAATGGATAACCACCAACTTTGATGGATGGTCGGATATCTGGTTCTTGTTTCTCGGTCTTCTTATTGACGGCCACTAAGCGTTTATGGAGTTCTTCGTTCTTCACGAAGAGGACGAAGTGATCATCGGATTGACGAGTGATCAGCCCTTCTGGGAAGGCTTCGGATAAGAATTCACCGAATTTCTTTAAGAAGATGTTCCCTTCTTCAAAACCTTTTTGGTCGTTGTAGACCTTGAAGTTTTTGATGTTCATGAAGAGATAAGCATATTCATCTTCCTTGATATTTTCACTATCGATCTTCTGTCTCACTAGAGAGTTGAAGTATTCGAAAGATAATAAACC
>JAFZVO010000071.1 GCA_017617775.1 Bacilli bacterium
CTACTAATATCGTTAACTTGGTAACAAAGAGAGCCATTTGTTATGAAGATGCTCAGATGGATTGGATTGATGGTAATATCGGTAGCCAAGTGAATATGAAATATCCGGCCTGTATTTTAGCGGGAGAAAGAGCCAAAGGAACTTGTATCTCTATTGCAGTAGCGGGTAAAGGACAATATCAAGACGCCGGAGCGAGAATGATTCATCTCGCGAATAACACCAGTTCAACGATTATCTCTAAATCAATCGTGAAGAATGGTGGAGTGGCTAATTACCGTGGAACGGTAAGACATGAAAAAGGGCTCAAGAACTGCCGTAGCCATGTCGAATGTGACACGTTGATTTTAGATAACTTATCAAGAAGCGATACGATCCCAACTAATGAAGTAAAGAACAACAATTCTTATATTGAACATGAAGCGACAGTCAGCAAGATCAATGAGGAACAACTCTTCTATTTGATGTCTCGTGGATTAAGTGAAAAAGAAGCGACCCAAATGATCGTCATGGGCTTCATCGAACCATTCTCCAAAGAATTACCAATGGAATATGCGGTTGAGCTCAATCAACTCATCAAGATGGATATGGAGGGCAGCGTTGGATAATATGGATTATTCAATCATCGTTGTTGGAGGAGGACATGCTGGCTTAGAAGCCGCTTTTGCTTCTGCCCATATGGGTGAAGAAACTCTTTTAGTTTCTCTTAACATTAAGATGATGGGAAATATGCCTTGTAATCCTTCGATTGGAGGAAGTGCGAAAGGCATCGTCGTCCGTGAAATCGATGCTTTAGGCGGAATGATGGGCAAGGCTGCCGATCATCATTATCTTCAAATGAAGATGTTAAATACGGGTAAAGGCCCTGGTGTTCAGTGTTTAAGAGCCCAACAAGATAAATTAGAATATCCAAAATATTTACAGGATTTAGCTTTATCGACTCCACATTTGTCAGTCGTGGAAGGGGAAGTTATCTCTTTATTACATGATGATAAATCCGTTTTTGGAGTGAGGCTCTCTGATGGTCGAGAATTCACTTCAAAAGCTGTGATATTAACAACTGGTACCTATATGGAAAGCGCGATTTTCCGTGGCCACGTCGTCAAACAAGAAGGGCCAGATGGTGAAAAACCATCTCATGGACTATCTCCATATCTAAGAGAGATGGGGATTGAAACATATCGTTTGAAAACGGGAACCCCTCCTCGTATCAGAAGAGATTCTATCGACTTCAGCAAAGCGAAATTAGAACCAGGGACTCCTGGTAAACTATCTTTCTCCTATGAGACCGAAGAATTCATTCCTCTTGAAGAACAAGAATTATGTTATTTGATCTACACAACTGAAGAGACTCATAAAATTATTAAAGATAATCTCGATAATACTGCTTTATATAGTGGTCTAGTCACTGGTACTGGTCCAAGATATTGCCCCTCTATTGAAAGCAAAGTGATGACGTTTGTCGATAAGCCACGTCATCAACTCTTCTTAGAGCCAGAATCAAGATATACAGACTCTATCTATCTACAAGGATTCTCGACAAGTATGTCAGAAGAAATACAAGAGAAGATGGTCCATTCTCTTCCTGGTTTTGAAAATGCGGTGTTCCTCAAATACGCCTATGCGATTGAATATGATGCGATTAAAACTTTTGAATATGATGCGACATTACAGACTCGTAAATATTCTGGCCTATATATCGCCGGTCAAATATGCGGAACATCAGGATATGAAGAAGCCGCAGGATTAGGATTAATCGCTGGTATCAACGCTGTCTTGAAGATCAGAGGAGAAGAGCCTCTCATCTTAAGAAGAGATCAATCCTATATCGGCGTGATGATCGATGACCTCATCACTAAAGGGACTGAAGAACCATATCGTCTCCTCTCTTCACGTGCGGAATATCGCCTGATTTTAAGACATGATAACGCGGACTTAAGACTCACGGAGATTGGTTATAAACTCGGCCTCATCAGCGAGGAAAGATATCAAAAATTCTTGCTTAAAAAAGAGAACATTAAAAAGGTTACAGCAATCCTTGAATCCACCCATTTAGGAAAGAAAAAAGAACTAGAAGATTATTTGTCATCTCTTGGTTATAGCGAGCTCAAAGGCGGCGTGTTAGCCAGCGAGATTTTAAAACGACCAAATGTAAAATATCGTGAAATTGCGAAGTTTATTGATGATTTGCAAGGTTTTTCACTTGATGATAACACTGTGGAAGAAATCGAAATCATTGAGAAATATGAAGGTTATATCGCCAAACAAAAACGTGAAGCAGAGAACCATATCAAACTCGAGGAGATGAATATTCCTGATGATTTTGATTTTATGAATATGGATGGGTTAAGATTAGAAGCGAGGCAGAAACTCGCGAAGTTTAGACCCGCGACAATCGGTCAAGCATCTCGTGTCTCGGGAGTCAATCCAAGCGATGTCTCAATTCTAATTCTCAACGTGAGGAAAAAACATGCTTAAAAATGAATTAACTGCGATGTTAAGAAAATATGGTATCCCATACACTCAGAGTCAAATCGCTATCTCTGAGAAATACATGGAATATATTTTAAAGATGAATGAATCAATCAATCTCACGGCGATTAAGGATCCTGAACAATTCCGAGAACTGATGACTTTAGATTCCCTTATTCTATTAAAGGATATTAACATCGATGATAAGACCCTTCTCGATGTTGGAACAGGCGCGGGATTTCCAGGCGTGATATTATCCATCTTCTCCAAAGCGAAAGTGACGTTGCTCGATTCTACAGCGAAGAAGATCAATGCCATCAATGATTTTAAAGGGATTAATGTTAATACAGTCGTGGGACGTGCAGAAGAATACGCCCGTGATCATCGTGAACTATATGATATCGTCACTGCTAGAGCAGTATCTTCACTCAATGTTTTAGTTGAACTTTGCCTTCCTCTTGTTAAAGTCGGAGGATACCTCGTTGCTTATAAAGGCAAGAATGCGGCGTTAGAAGTAGAAGATGCGAAAAGTGCGATCAATAAATTAGGTGGAGAGATGGAATATTATACAGAAGACCTTCTTCCTAATGGAGAAGAAAGACATTTAGTCTTTATCAAAAAGATTAAAGAGACTAATAAGAAGTATCCACGCGATTATTCTTCTATTAGCAGCAAGCCACTTTGACCCCTTGGGGCCCCTTGCCAAGACCCATGCATCACGTTATAATATGATTAGGTAGGCGGTCAACCCTTGGGCTGACCTTTTTTATTCAAAGCTAGAATTGCCAAGACGATAACTAGGATCGCTAGAAATAGAATTGGATTCATCCCTTTGACCTCCTTTCCCTTATCATAACGGAGCAGGTTGGCAAGAGGCTGGAAAGCATCCATTTGGAAACCCTCCTATATATAAAGACCCTAAAAATCGGAATTTTTTACGCGCTGGATTCTTACTTTTTCAAGTTATCTATAGATAGATAAAAATTTTGAAGATTTTTACATTTTTCTAGATAAATGTACTAGTCTGATATAAAATGAGAATACTTCAGGGCAGCGAAATAACGCGACCGGCGGTATACCCCGCGAGCTAGAAATAGCATGAACTTGTGCAATTCAAGTGGCGACAGTAAAGTCTGGATGAGAGAAGTGAAAGATTTTTATCTTTTGATAGGCCCCTGAAGAGAGGGCTATTTTTTATGAAAAATCAAAGAAGCGCACGTGAGATTATCACGAGAATGACAACATTAGCGATGCTATCTGCCTTAGGGTTTGTTTTGATGGCGTTCGCGCAGTTCCCCTATCCTTTAGCGCCATGGTTAAAGATTGAGGTCAGCGAAATCGTGACCATCATCGCTTATGCTCTATATGGACTGCCTGGTGGATTAACTGTCGCGATTATCAAAACTGCATTAAATCTCGCTGTTCATGGCCCGGTCGGGCTAGGGATTGGCGATTTAACCGCGTTATTCACCTCGATGATGTTTGTCTTCGGTTTGTTTTTAACAAGTCATGTTTTTAAATGGTTCAAAAAAGGATTAGGCTTCCGTATTCTGGCTTATGTTGTAATTGTTTTGATCATCACAGTAACCCTAACAGCGCTCAATGCGATATTCATCACTCCATCGTATTTAACAGTTTTTGGTCCTGACGCGCATTTCTCCACTTGCTTTGAAGAAGGTGTCATCAATAATGTTACTTCCTATATCACTGGCAAAGAGGCCACTGATGTGAATGGTTGGACTTATGTCGGTCTCATCTCATCAATCTATGGACCGTTCAATTTGATGAAAGCTGGCGCCTGCTTCTTCATCTATGAATTGATGTTCAATAGATTAATCTTCGTCTTCATGAGAAAATCAGAATTCTTCCAGAAGTATTTTGTCGGCAGCATTTTCGTAAAGAAAAAAGAAGAGAATGTTGAAAACATAGTGGACGAAACAACTGAAAACGAGCAAGAGTAAGTAAAAAAAGCAATAAAAAAACCAGGATATCAGTTCCTGGTTTTTTCTTATATCTTATTCCTCTTCGGAAATAGCACCAAATGGGCAGACACTGACGACTTCTTCATCGGCTTCGCCAGTAACAGCTTCGGCAACACCGTTATCGTTTAACACGATATCATCTGGATAAGCACCAGCACAAGCGCCGCAACCCATACAAGCGGATGCATCGATTTTGATTTTCTTTCTTGCCATCAAATTACTCCTCCTTGGATAACATTAAATCTATTTTACAATAAAAGGACAGTTTTGCAATAGAAGATGTGTTTTTTACTTTTTATTGTTTGAATATACTTCTAATTATTATTAGAATTAGTCTATGGAAACTCGAAACGATAAGTATCGCGATTATCGCGCCTCATTAATCAAAGAAGGAAGCCAATTCTACTCTGGCAAAGCCCGTACGGAAACCAGAACTCTCCCGATCAGTGAAGTGATCAACAAAACTGATACGATGGAAGAGATTAACCACTTCAATGGGTACAAAGCCAAAAAGGTCCTCTATTTCGCTTTGATTGTTCTTGGTATCGTCGTGGTGATCGCCGGTATTATCGTCTTTGGAGTATTTGCATTTAAGGAGTAATCATTATGGGAATTAGTGTCGCAATTGATGGACCAGCCGCTGCTGGTAAAAGTACCATCGCTAAGAAGGTCGCTGAGATAAAAGGATATACCTATATCGATACAGGAGCGATGTATCGCGCCTACACATGGCATTGTTTAGACCGCGGTTTAGATTGCACAAATGAAGAGCAATGCGTCGCCGAAATCCCTAATGTGAATATCGAATTAAAACCTGGTGGCACTGTTTTATGTAATGGTAAAAACATCACTAGAGAGATTAGAATGCCAATCATCAATAAGA
>JAFZVO010000072.1 GCA_017617775.1 Bacilli bacterium
CGTCACAGTCGAACCAGGATTATATTTTGCTAAATATGGTGTTGGAGTGAGAATTGAAGACGATGTCTTGATCACTGGTTCAGTGAACGATGTCCTCTCAAGAGACATTCCAAAAGAAGTTGAAGATATCGAAAAACTCATGAAATCGCGAGGATAATTTATGGAAAAGTACATTTTATCAATTGACCAAGGCACAACTTCAACGAGAGCGATTTTGTTCAATCATTATGGACAAGCGATTTGCATCACCCAAAAAGAAGTGGAATGTATTTTCCCTAATCCTGGCTGGGTTGAAGTCGACGCAGAAGTCATCTATCAAAGCGCGATAGATGTCATCAACGATTTATTTGTCAAAGCTAAAATCACTCCTGCGAGCATTGAATGTATCGGTATCACAAACCAGAGAGAAACTACAGTAATGTGGGATAAAGAAACAGGCCTTCCTGTCTATAATGCGATCGTCTGGCAATCCCGTCAAACCGCGGATATCTGTGATACCCATGCTAACGAGAAAGATATGATTAGAGAGAAGACTGGTTTGATCATCAATCCATATTTCTCAGCGAGTAAAATTCGATATTTATTAGACCATATTCCAAATGGCCAAGCCCGTGCGGAGAGAGGTGAACTCATCTGCGGCACGATTGACAGTTGGCTCATCTATAAATTGACTAATCGTGAAGTTCATGCGACGGATGTTTCTAACGCTTCTAGAACGATGCTCTTCAATATCAATACGATGAAATGGGATGAGGAATTGTGCAAATTATTCCGCGTGCCAATCAAGATGCTTCCAAAGGTTTATCCATCGTCTTATAAATATGGGCATTTTGAATATAAGAACAAAAAGATTCCAATCACTGGTGTTGCCGGTGACCAACAAGCCGCCTTATTTGGACAGACTTGCTTTGATAAAGGTGATTGTAAGAACACATACGGCACAGGTTGCTTTATGCTCATGAACACTGGTAATAAACCAACATTCTCTAAATCTGGATTATTAACGACTGTCGCTTGGCAGATCGGTAAAGAAGTGACATATGCTTTAGAAGGTTCGATCTTTATCGGTGGTGCGGTCATTCAATGGCTCCGTGACGAGATGAAGATGATCTCTGATTCCGCGGAGAGTGAAAAATGCGCGAATAAAGTATTAAATGTCGAAAACAATGTCTATATCGTTCCCGCCTTCGTCGGTCTAGCGACACCTTACTGGGATAATGAAGCCCGTGGGGCAGTCTTTGGACTTACGAGAGGTACGAACAAAGATGAATTTGTAAAAGCCGCGATTGAATCCATCGCTTATCAATTTAAAGATGTCTTTGAAGTGATGAAGAAAGAGGCGGGTGTCGGCATCTCCACATTACAAGTCGATGGTGGAGCGACCAAGAACAAATATCTCTTGCAATTCCAAAGCGATATCTGTGGCTTAACTATTAAGTTACCACAGTGCTTAGAGACAACGGCCTTAGGTGCAGCCTATCTCGCCGGATTATGCACAGGATATTATTCTTCTATAGAAGAAATCAAATCCATCCATTCTTTCCAAGCCATCTATCAACCAAAGATGAAAACATCTTTAGTGAACAAGAAATATCGCGGTTGGAAATTAGCGGTCAAGGCCACTAGAGTATTTAAGCCATGAACCAAAAATTAGATGCAAGTGTTTTTAATCGAGTGCTCGACATCCTTCAAGCTCCGGAATATGTCGATCGTGAGTTTTTGTATTCGGTTTATGATACATGCATTGATATCATCAATCAATTCAATGAGAACGATGCTTTAGCGGACCTCCGCAACGTCAATCAAGTTGAACTCATCAGTTACTGCATCGGTGAGTACATTTATACTTTCGGCGGAACAGATGAGAATATCAAAAAACAGCTCATTGAATTAGAGAATGAAAGTGGTCGTATCTCCTCTGTTGTCGCTGATAAATTCCTCTCGCTTTCTTATTTCTCCCATAATGAGGGGACTTTTACAAATAAATATCTTCCTTCAATTTCTTCTTTGAACCTCTATCTCAATTTCATCCTTAACATTCTCAATAATTACAAGAAGAATGATCCGGTCTCAACATTGATTACCGATTTACTGAACAAATCAGTTTCGATTGCGAGATGTGTGCTTAGCCTATTGGTGGACGGATACGAAACCGAAGGTTTTGCCTTGTGGAGAACTCTTCACGAATGCGAATGTACCTTAGTGCTTCTTGAAAAATACGGCGAGCCTGTGATCAACGCCTATCTCAAACATATGAAATACGCATTAGCGTATTCCGGTGTCATCAAAGACAAAGATACGGTGGATAAGACATTCGAGCAGATCAAAGAAGAACTAAAAGCTCATGAACTCAAGAGCAAAGATATGAAGAAATATATTGAATATGGCTGGTTATACGCTGTTCCCGACGCTTCTCAAACAGAGCTCAAACTCAATTTTAGAGATGGCTTACAGAAACTCGCGGGTTTAGAGAGATATAACAAGACATATCTGATGAGCAGTGAAATCATTCATAGCACGCCTTTGCTCGTCTATTCTGATAAACAATATTTCTTCTATACGACTTTACTCAATCTTTATGAATCTTTCTTCAGATTAGAAAAAGTGTTCGTCTCGCTTTTTGTGACGAGAGTGAACACTGAACAGTTAGAAAGCTATAAGAAGATGCAAAATGTTTATTATTCGCAGCTTATCGCGATTCATCAAAGAGAGAGCAAAACTTATTTAAATCTTCTCGCAAAAAGAAATCACACATCTTCGTAACAGGATCCCCCGATAAACTCTCTTAAGATGGAGTTGAAGGGTACCCAGGTATCAGAGATATCGACAAAATGCTTCATCATACGAATTAATCTTTCCGCGACAGGGAAGATTTTATTTTCGTGATCGATACCTTTTAATAAAGGCATCGCATATTTCTTCATTAATGGGATTTCATAGAAGAGAGCGGAGTTGAATTTATAATCCGCGTCTTCTTGAGTTTTATAGAGCCATTTGAACTCACCGCGACGGACGTTCTCCCACATATTGATATTGACCTCCGCAGTGTGATCGCGGAAATGGTGGTCGCGGACAATCCTTCTTAATAGACGTAAGTCAGTGAGGGAC
>JAFZVO010000073.1 GCA_017617775.1 Bacilli bacterium
AAGATTGCTATGCGATCGGTCGCAATGTTGATGAGTTTGATGAACAAGTTAAAAAACTAGCAAGCGATAAGAAATATTATGAGCATTATTCCAAAGGCTCTCGTGTAATCTCTGATTTCTACAGCAAAGAGCACGTTAAAAATATCTGGAGAGAATACTATCCACGCATCTACAACAAGTGGAAAGCTATCAAAGGCAAGTCTCTCAAAATGGAAAAGAAGAAATAATCATTTGATATTCCTATAGGTTGATAATAATAAACAATAGTTTTATTATGGTTTTACTATGAACAAGAAAAAGAAAATCATCATCGTCGGTGGAGGGATCTCTGGCTTAGCTGCCGGAATCTTCGCGATTCAACAAGGTTTTGAACCATTGATTCTTGAAAAGAATCCGGTTTTAGGTGGCCTCTGCACGGGATGGAAACGAAAAGGTTTTAATCTCGATGGCTGTATCCACTGGATCACTGGGACGAAAAAAGGGACTCAACTCTATGACATGTGGAAGAGCATTGGGGCCTTTGAAGATGATGAAATATATCATAATAAAGGTTGGGGAACAGTGGACTATGAAGGGACTCCAGTTCCTTTTTGGTCAGATTTAGATAAGACCCAAGAGGAGTGGATCAGAATCTCTCCAGAAGACACAAAACGCATCAAAAGGTTCTTTAAAACTGTCAAAGCTTATATCGATGTCGAACTTCCGACAGAAGCTCCGACAGCATATTTATCATATAAAACAGCATTGAAATTCGTCTTCAAATTAGTGAAGTATTTCCCGCATTATGAATACGGTTTATTCGCTTCTTGTGATCGATATGCGAAGAAATTTAAATCTCCGGCATTAAGATATGCAATCACACATATTCAACCTGGAAAAGGTAATCTCTATTCGATGATTTTCTCCTACGCTAATGTCGCAAGCGGTAATGGTGGGAACATCAAAGGTGGTTCCTTAAAATTCGTAGAAAATATTAAGAAAAAATATGAGAGTTTAGGCGGAGAATATCTCCTCAATTCTCCAGTGAAAAAGGTCAATTTCAAACATCGTCGTGCGATTGGCGTCACTTTAGAAGATGGAACATTGATTAATGGTGATTATGTCGTCACCTGCTGCGATGCGAACTATGTTCTCATGAAGATTTTAAAAGGAAGATTCCCAGTATTTCGACTCGCGAGACGATTTAATCGTCCAAAGAAACATCCCGCGCCTTCATGCGTATTATTACATTTCGCTGTCCAAGACATGGTGGATGTCGATTCTCCATATAACTTTTCAATTGAGCCATTCTCCATCGGTGGCTATAAAGTCGACCATATCAATATGCGTTCATTAGGGCATGATCCGATGTATGTGAAAGGGAATACAACAGTCGTTCAAGTGATGATTGACCAATACAGCAAACATTATGATTATTGGGCTAATCTCTACCAGCATAAGGACTTCTACAATGTTGTCAAAGAAGCGGTGGCGAAGATGGTTTCAATCAATATTGAAAAGAAATTTCCATCTCTTTCTGGAAAAATCACTTTATTAGATGTCGCAACTCCTGTAACATTTAATAGATATGTCAACGCTTCGCGAGGGACATATATGGGATTCTTATATACTTCCCGTTCTTCCGCGTTGATGTTCTCGGGCAAAGTGCCATTCCTCAGAAAGATATATCTCTCAGGCCAATATGTGCAGTGCCCAGGTGGTCTCCCCTTAGCGATGGTCGCGGGGAACCATTCGATACAGAGAATCCGTTATAAGGAGAACACTCTGTTCAAACGATATTTCATAAGAAACAGAATGAAAGCAAAGGAGAATAAACAATGAAAAACTTAAGAAAAGCATTATTCACTCTATCCTTAACATTTGTCCTCAGCGCCTGTGGGGCAGGTGGCAACAAACTCGATTGGAACAAGGTGAAGAATACCGGAACTGGTATTTCTTTAGAGAGTGGTAAAGTCGCGAAATGCAGCCTCAAATTCGATAGCGAAGCGTTTGCTTCTTCAAAGAAGAAAGCTGATGAGATCGCCGTCAATAAAGGCAGTGTTTACACCTTCAATGGTGAAACCGAAAAAGTGTTCAATATGGTTGAATCATTAAGGGAGAAAGTCACTGTCTCAAGAGCGAAATATTATGAAGCTGGCGCGGATGAATACAAAGAAATCTATGATTCCTTATACGAAGAATATCTCGGTTTCTATGCTTGGTATTATACATTCCTCCAACACGTGAGAGATTCCTCTCCAGAAATCTATAATTCTTTCTTCGGCGATATGAGTGAGAAAGAAGTGGCTGATTATATCCAAAACTTCCTCTATACCGAAGATACAAAGAGACTCGATACAGAGATTGAAGCGATTCAAAACGAACAAGAAGAAAAATACACGCAATTCGTGAAGGATTTCCGTAATCAAACGATCAGAATGGGGGATAGTGGTTGGAACAAATATCTCAACGAGTCTTTAGATAACTTCCGTCAAGTAATCTCCAAAGGTGGCGAATACGCGGCCTATTATGGTTATGATAACTATTTAGACTATGTCTATGAGAATTGGTTCAACCGTAATTATAAATACGATTTCGTCGAAGACTATGTGGCATTAGTTGACCAATATGTTATTCCTGCCGCTCAATATTACGAGAACAATGTCAACGATTCTGTGATCAAGAAAACTTCAAAGAAGAAATTATTTGAGAGTTTCACCAGCGGTAATATCGCGGATGAAACATATTTTAAAGGCGATTTGTTAGATGCTTATGTCAAACAGATGGGCAGCAGTATGTCAGGCGCCTATGACCACATGAAGAACGATGGCTATTTCATCTTCTCTAATGATCCAAACTCCTTAGGTACAGCCTATGTTGCTTCTGGAATGGATGAACCATTAATCTTCTTCTCCAGCGGATATCAAAATGTCTCCACAATCGTCCACGAATTCGGTCACTATCACGCGGAATACAGCAATCCAAATAATGGTTCATTCCCATTTGATATCGAAGAGACTCATTCCCAAGGTAATGAGATGCTCTTTGCCCGTTATTTAAGCGAATACTATAAAGACAGCCCAGATTTAGATGTCTATCAATATATCCAAGATTACAGCGTCTACTCTATGCTCAGCGACTCCATCTTACCAGCGGCAGTGGCGAAAGTGGAATCCTACGTCTTTGAAAACCTCGATAAGACCAATAGTGAAATCCTCTCTGGTGTCAACACCATCATGAGCAAATATCGCGCTTTATATCCAGATGGATACGATATGATCTATGCTTACTGGGCAGCACCTATTGTCAGTGCCGTCGGTTATTATATCTCTTATGCGACTAGTGCCGTAGCTTCTGCCACAATCTACATCGAAGCGCGTCAAGATTTTGAAACAGCGAAGAGTAAATACCTCAAGTTTGTCGCTTATCCAGAAGAATGTAATGACATCAACACCATCTTCAATTACGCGGGTATCGATTCACCACTTGAAGAATCCACGTTACAAAAATTAACTCATTCCAACTTATATTCTTTCTAATCGATGAAAAATCCGAACATTAAGATCATCTTTGTCGATATTGATTGGACATTATTTGACCATCATATTTTGAAATACCATAAAAGTGGGCTTCGCGCGTTAAAAAAAGCCCGTAAAAATGGGGTCAAAGTGATCATCTGTTCGGCGCGACATTATATGTCTTTCTACCATGTCGATGCGATTAAAAAAGTTCCTCATGATGGTTATATCGCTTCGGGTGGTGGGATTGCTTATGCAGACGGAGAATATATCTACCGTCAAAGTATCAATCCTGAACTCGCGAAGACATTCGTCGACCGCGCATCCGCGTTAGGATACGAACTACAAATCATCGGGCCAGATTATTCTTATCTCACCCTTC
Source organism: Bacilli bacterium (assembly GCA_017617775.1). The sequence goes on from JAFZVO010000073.1 coordinate 3,880, forward strand.
CGGAAAACGATTTAGCGACTGGTTATTATAAATTCTGGTATGAATATCATCCATCTGTCCAAGATTATGATGGAAGAGAGGTGACGAGCATTCTCTTATTCTGCAAAGAAGGAGAAGAAAAGCAATTTGAAGATCTTCCTCTCCATTTCTTCCGATTCTATGATAGCGGAGTGGATGTCACGGAAGTCCCATATCTCAAGAGCACAGGGATCAAAGCTATCCTCAAGCATTATGGCTATTCTAAAGAAGAAGCGATGGCCATTGGCGATGATTATCCCGACATTGAGATGTTTAAAGAAGTCGGGACATCAATCGCGATGGGAAACGGAAAACCAGAAGTGAAAAAATATGCGACTTATGTGACCGATTCCATCGATGAAAAAGGTCTCAAAAAAGGGTTAAAACACTTCGAAATTATATAAAAATATCCTCCATATGCGGAGGATTTTTATTCGTTTGGTCGGAACGACCAGATTTGAACTGGCGACCCCTACCACCCCAAGGTAGTGCGCTACCAAGCTGCGCTACGTCCCGATTATGTCTATTATATACTAATTCATATTTTATAAAAATATTGATATGTTATAATTGTTACTAGCAAAACACACAGGGGGATACTTTATGTTAGAAGTAAAAAACCTGGTGAAAGTTTATAAGACAAAAGGCGGCGTGGAGACACGCGCTCTTGACGGTGTCACCGTAAACTTTCCCGAGACCGGACTTGTTTTCCTTTTAGGTAAGTCTGGTTCTGGTAAATCGACATTGCTCAACATGATCGGTGGTTTGGATAAACCCGATGATGGTGAGATTATCGTGAAAGGCAGAAGCTCCAAGAACTTCTCCCAGTCTGATTTCGATAGTTACCGTAACACGTATATTGGCTTCATCTTCCAAGAATATAACGTCTTGAATGAATTCAATATCGAACAAAACATCGCTCTTGCTTTGCAACTTCAAGGCAAGAAGAATGACAGAGAAGCAGTGAACGCTCTCTTAAAAGAAGTGGATTTAGAAGGTTTCAATAAACGAAAACCTAACACTTTATCCGGTGGTCAAAAACAGAGAATCGCCATCGCGCGTGCTTTGATTAAATCGCCTGAAATCATCATGGCGGATGAACCGACAGGTGCCTTGGACTCTAACACTGGTAAACAAGTCTTAGAAACATTAAAAAAATTATCTAAAGATAAACTCGTGATCATCGTCTCTCACGACCAAGACTTCGCGGAAGAATACGGCGATCGTATCATCGAACTCAAGGATGGAAAGATCATCTCTGATAAGAGCAAAGAACAAGTTCCTCCAAAAGCGATGAATGCGAACATTCAAGTGATCAATGGTAATATCATTGATATTAAAAAAGGTTCTGACTTGTCCGAAGCAGACTTTAAACAATTATATCAATTGATTAAGAAACAAGATAAAGAAGTCTTGATCTCCACAGGTGAGAATAACATCGCCGTCACCAAGAAAGCCCAACGCATCAGCGATGATGGTAAGGGCGAAGTCTTTAAAGATACGAAAGAAGTAGCGGTTAAGCAATATAATGGAGCGGAAACCAAATTCATCCGTTCTCATATGCCATTCTCCCGCAGTTTCAAGATGGGTGCGAGTGGTTTAAAGACCAAACCGATTAGATTGATCTTTACCATTCTTTTATCTGTCGTGTCCTTCACGATGTTTGGTATTGCTTCCACATTGATGCTCTATGATTCCGCTTATTCATTAAGCGATGCTTTGAAGAACATGGATCGCACATCCGAAGCGGTCGTCAAACAATACGATTACAACTCCAAATCCGTCACCATCAACAATGCGACTGGTGAAGTGGAAAGAGAAGGTAGTGAATACCCAGGTACTGGCGATGCCTACTTCGGCGTCCAAGAAGTCAAGGATTTGAACGCGCAGAACAACAATCGCTTCTTACCTGTTTATACATTGAGTAGTGGTGGTTTCTCTTTATATAACCGTCCATTCTCATTCCAGAACGTGATGGTCAATGGCGATTCCAAAGAATACTATTCTTATAATGGCTTCTCCGGTTTAACTGATGCGAGCAGAGAGCAAATCTCTCAAGTTGGCGCGCAGTTAACGGGTGAGCATCCAAAAGCGGCCAACGAAATCGCGATTTCTAATTATCATTTTGATTTATTAAAAGAGAGCGGCGCGTTAGGCACTCTCAACGATAAGAATTCTATTCTTAATAAAGAATTAGATTTATATTTCTATGGCAAAAACTGGATGTCTGTGACAGCCAAGATGAAAATTGTTGGTGTCTATGATTTCGGTAACATTCCATCCACATATGATGCAGTAAAAGCGGCGAAAGAACCATCTGTCAGCCAAATCGAAAGAGAACAACAGGTTGATGCTTTTGATAATTTCATCGCTTCCTCTACTTATACGATTGGTTATGTCGCTCCTGAATTCTATGAGACATATGGCTATGTCCCAAGCGATAACCGTAGTTACATTGATAATGTCTGGCCAAGAGGCATTCTCTGTGGCGATAGCATGGAATCTCTTGATAAGCAACCAGTGAATAACGATAGTGGCTTCAGCGCTTACCTCATCGAGAATCTCGAAGGGGCTGCCGGAGTGGTCTATTATGACAAGGACTTCAAAGAAGTCACAAACGTTACTTTAGGTGATAGCGATGTTCTCCTCCCATATGATCAATATTATATGAACTCCCTAAGAGAGAAGAACTGGATGCCAATTGAAGACTTCAAGCAAAAACTGGATAATTACAAGAATTATTATTCTGAAGAAGAACGTCAAATGCTTGAAGAGATGAACAACTGGGAAGAAGGCTATGAAAGCACAAGCGATTTAGTCAATGCATACATCCGTATGAGAGACGCCTTCAACAAAGGCGGAGAACTCATCTACCCAGGTGGACATACTTTAGAAGAAGATACAGCGACAGTGAAGGCTGGCTTCAACGCTTTATACGCGAAAGTATGCGAAAGATACTATCTCTGCGATGCATATAGTTACATTAGTAACTACTATATGGAAAGATCCATTGAAACCCCAACTACTTGGGAAGCCACATCTGAAATCTATAGCAAACTCAACAAGTATGAGGAAAATGCGACCGATGATGAAGTCTTAACATTTAAGAACAATATCAAAGGATACTATGAGACCGAAGGAGCGGATGCCGCTTATCTCCTCAAAGCCGTGAGAGCGGATACAATCTTCAATGTCACTAACGACCAATATCGTTCTAAAGTTGAGAACAAAATCCGAGAATTATATGGCGAAGAAGTTGGTTTCTATACTGTTATTAATGGTTTCTTAGTAGACCATGAAAACCCAGAACAAGTCGAAAGATTCGATACATCTTACACTTATGCTTACAAACTCTTAAAAGGTGAAGAAGCGGCCGTGACGTTTGAATTCGATCCAAGCTTTATCGGTGAATTCGTGATGCGTGAATCAAAATTAGATAATCCATCGTTCTTCACAAAAGATATGTCTGGAACTATCAAAGAATATAATGTCAAAGGTTATGCCAAAGTTGGCGATCGTGGTTGGGAACCAGTTTTGACTCGTAATGCGATTAAGAATTACCTCCAAGATTCCTATTCCTGGAAGAATGTCTACGAGACAAGTTATCAATCTCCTGCCGACGCTAAATACGCATACTTAATCGCGACAAATGCGAACTATTCCGAATCTGATATCAGCGCATTCACAGCGAAACACGAGACTTATTTCTACGATATGACAAATAGTGTGTATCAATTGGTCTCAAGATCCACAAAGATGATTGAAGAATTAAAGACTGTCTTCCTCATCATCGGTGCCGTCACTGGTGGTTTAGCGGGCTTATTACTCCTCAACTTCATCTCTGTTTCTATCTCTAGCAAGAACAAAGATATCGGTATCTTACGCGCTGTTGGTGCGAGAGGTAGTGATGTCTTCAAGATCTTCTTCTCCGAGAGTAGTATTATCACTCTTATCTGTTTCATTCTCTCCGCAGTCGCAGCCGGCTTTGTCTGCAACTACTTGAATCAACAGCTCAGTGAATCGATGATCGGTGTGAAGTTATTGAATTATGGTATTATCAATATCGGATTAATTCTCGGTGTCGCCTTGGTGATCTCCTTCATCGCGACATTCATCCCAGTCTTGATCGCGTCTAAAAAACCTCCTGTTGAGGCGATCAGATCATTATAAAATAATGAAGGGAACCAATCGGTTCCCTTTTATTATGCGTATTTTTCTAAAATGGAGATGCCAATCTCAACCATCTTTCTCATCTTGCTTCGCTGATCAGAAGTGAGTTCTTCTTTGTAGAAGAGAGAATCACTAACAGTGAGAATTGATAATGCTTTGATATGGTGCTCATGAGCTAATTGGTATAGAGCAAATGTTTCCATCTCCACACCTAAAACTCCTTGTTTACAGTATTTTTCAGTCCCTAAAGATTTCTGTCCATAGAAGACATCAGAAGTGAAAATTCTTCCTTCGTAA
>JAFZVO010000074.1 GCA_017617775.1 Bacilli bacterium
AAGAGGTTATTTTAGCAACTGACCCTGACCGAGAAGGAGAAGCGATTGCTTGGCATCTCGCCACAGTTTTAGGTTTAGATCCTCATCAGAATAAGAGATTAGAGTTCCACGAAATCACTCGTGAATCGATTACTAACGCTCTCGCGAGTCCACGTACCATCGATTTGAACCTCGTTTCTTCTCAGGAGACAAGACGCATTATTGACCGAATTATCGGCTTTAAACTCTCAACCCTGTTAAATAGTAAGATTCATAGCAAAAGTGCCGGACGCGTCCAATCTGCCACATTAAAATTGATTTATGATCATGATAAGGAGATCAAGAATTTTGTTCCGGAAGAATATTGGGTCTTTTCCATTCAAGCGAAATATAAAAACGCGGATTTCTCCTTGAGCTTCAAAGGTGATAAAAAAGGAAAAGTCGAAGTTAACAATAAAGAAAAAGCGGATGAAATCATCAATTCTTTAAGCGATTCTTTCAAGGTTATCAATGTGAAGAAATCCTTTAAGAACATCGAACCAAAAGAACCTTTTACAACATCCACTTTACAACAAGAAGCATTCAATAAACTTAAGTTTAAAACGAAAAAAACCCAGTTCCTCGCGCAGACATTATACGAAGGTGTTTTGATAAATGGAGAACATGTTGGTTTGATCACATATATCCGTACTGATTCATCTAGATTATCAGGACCTTATGTCGCGAGAGCGAATGCCTATATCGAAGAGACATATGGTAAAGACTACCTTGGAAGAGTGAGAACAAATAATCGCAACATTCTTTCTCAAGATGCCCACGAAGCAATTCGTCCAACGAGTAATCACCTCACTCCTGAAAGCGTGAGACGTTATCTCAAACCAGACCAATACAGTTTGTATAAACTCATCTATAACCGCACATTAGCTTCTTTGATGAAAGCCAAAAAAGTGGAAGTGGAAGAGATTTTATTAGAGAATAATGGCTATATTTTCTCTTTGGAATTCACCAAAACATTATTCCCAGGTTATGAATTAGTCTATAAAGATGAAGATAGCGATTACAAAGGTTCCATTCCAAGTGTGAACGAAGGTGAAGAATTCACCCTCATCGAAAAGAAAGCGGAACAGAAATTCACTCAACCACCTGCCGCCTATTCCGAAGCGAGACTCGTCAAACTGATGGAAGAAGTGGGCATCGGCCGTCCTTCCACATATTCTTCAACAATTGAAACTCTCAAAAAGAGAGGCTATGTCGATAATGAATCCGGTATTTTAAATATCAACGATCAAGGTATCAAGACCACAGTGGTCTTAAAGAAATACTTCCCTGATATCGTCGATGCAAAATATACCGCGCAGATGGAAACCAACCTTGATGATGTTCAAGATGGTTCGGCATCGCGTTTGAAGATGCTCTCTGATTTCTATTATCCATTCAATGAAGAAGTCGAAAGAGCGAAGAAACTCATGTATCCTGATGAAGGACAACAAACGGGGGAATTATGCCCAGTCTGTGGAGCCCCTCTTGTTTCGAAACACGGTAAGAACGGCTTGTTCGTCGGTTGTTCCAATTTCCCAAAATGCAAATATGTGAAGAAAGAAAAAGTGGAAGTGAAGTATGTCGGTAGAAACTGCCCTGACTGCGGATCCCCACTTGTGGTGCGTAGAGATAAGAAAGGCAAAGAATTCGTCGCTTGCTCCTCGTTCCCAAAATGTAAGTATATCGAGAAAGAAATAATCGAATATACAAAAGAGGACTATGTGAAAAAATGCCCAAAATGCGATGGATTTTTAGTAAAAAAACGCGGTAAACGCGGTTATTTCCTCGGATGTAACAATTATCCTAATTGTGATTATATGGAGAGCTATCCCCATAAGAGAAGGAATCATCCTTCAACGAGATAATAAACTAATATCGTTGTTAAACCAATAATCGAGATCAGTGATGCTTCTCGATTATTTTTATATAATCTGATGATTTTGTATAAAGCGAAGAGAATGAGACAGCCAAAGAGAACATCACCAAGAAGACCTAACGCACCATAAGTTTGGATGTAGAGGTTGTGAGGCATCTTGAGTTCGCCAGCGAGAATAGTGGAGAAGGCAGTATTGAAATAGCCATGACCGTTACCGATATATCGATGCCAATCCTTTGTCATACTGAGAGTGAGCTCCCATAATGGCGTGCGAGAATTGATTGAACTATCATTGGTCATCACAACATTTTCAATATAATCTCTCACCTCGGTGACGTTGAAGCAGATCAAAATCAAAATAGTTAACACCATCACGACGAGGAAGATGAGATTGAGGTTTCGGAACGCATGACCTTTCCAAGAGATGATCATCTTATAGGCGAATAACATCAAAGTGAGAGTCATTGATAGCAAGAGACAGATGCGTGACATTGGAAATATCGTGTTCACACAGAAGAATAAACCAATAACCCAGAAGAGATGTTTTCTTGTAATCGCATACATCGAATAGGAACAGAATGCCGCTCCTAAAAGAATCGCCGCATAGCTGTTCGTGTTATTTGTGATGCTTTTCGGGTTATACATTCTTAAAACAGTCGCCATATTCTCGATGAAGAGTTGATATGTCTCTCCTTCGGTCGCGTATGAATAAGAGACGAAGAAGATTCCTCCTAATATGCCTAAAAGGCATATCCAGGCGAACTGCTTCTTGAACTGCAAACGGAACACCATGTAGTTGAATGAGATATAGATGTTGAGTAGCAACAAAACAAAACAGAGAATATACATCACTTTATCTTCATTGGTTATAGTCACAATAGTCGTGCCAGGATTCTCTAGATAGACATATTCAAATGTGTTTTCTAATGGAGTGGTCACAATCACGATGAGGTTGATGATGAACAAACTCGATAGAATGATGATCAATGGGATATTGATTCTATTTTTGAAGAAACGGATTTCCACGAAAACAAATAGAATGATCAGTATGATGTCGGCAATCGCACAGGGAAGGAATGTTCCAAATTCTAAATCGCTTGGTCTAGTCTGATCTTGAACTCCACCTAAAAAGAGGAGAATTGAGGTCGCATAACAAATGATAAAAAAGAGCAAGCTTAGCATGTCTTTGCCATTTGTTTTGAAATAATTGATAATCGTTTTTATGGTTTTATCTCCACCTATAGATTTTAGTAGAAAACAATTCTTATTTCTACGAAAATAATTGAATTGTTGCACTCAAAAGAGAAAAAGATGAAGTGAAGAGGGAATAATATTATAATTATTGATGAAAGAAAACGACCATGAATAAATACGAAGCAGAGTTCCTCAATCATCTTGAAAACGATAGGAATTATTCTCCAAAAACCATCGATTCATATCGTCGTGATATCGATAAGTTTTTCGTGTTCTTAACCAAAGAAGATTGTTTGATGGATGACGTTGATTTAATTATCATTCGTAACTTCTTGACCGAAGAGATTACCCATGGAATCAGCAAGAGAAGTTGTAAGCGTAGATTATCTTCGCTTCATCACTTTTATGGCTATTTAGTGAAGAAAAACTATGTAAAACTCAATCCTTTTAACTATATTACCTCTCCTAAAACTGAGAAAAAGCTGCCCCATGTCCTCTATAAAGAAGAAGTGGACGGGCTATTAAAAGCCAATCATGAACGAAAAGATGATTTGATGATTCGTGACCAAGCAATATTAGAGATCCTCTATTATTGTGGAGTCCGTGCTAGTGAACTGATTGGAGTGGAAATCAGCGATGTCAACATTCGCGGGAGAACATTAAGGGTCTTTGGTAAGGGACGTAAAGAAAGAATGGTTCCATTCACTAGCGACTGCGCGGAGACGATTTCCCAATATCTCAAGGAATGTCGTCCCGTTCTTAAAGAGAGATATGATGAACATCCTGACTTTGATAAAGAAGGTAAAAAGAAGATTTATAACAACTTGATACTGAATAATACAGGCCGTCCATTGACATTAAGAGGCCTCGAATTTATATTGGACAAAATTGAGGAAAAAACTGGTGAATATTTCGACCTGCACCCGCACCTATTACGCCATAGTTTTGCCACCGAACTCCTCTCGAATGGGGCAGACCTCAGAGTGATACAAGAATTATTGGGCCATGCTTCCATCAATACCACTCAGATCTACACACACGTCTCCGAAGAAAAGGTCAAAAAAGAGTACTTATCGGCTCATCCGAGAGCCAAAAAGTCCTAAAAATATATAAAAATTATATTTTCTACTTGTTAATAGTTTTTCACTTGGGTAGAATATATTTCGGCTCTACTAGGTAGAGACTACACACACCGTGAATTCAACCCTTTGTGCAGAATCTTGATTGATTCTGTGGTCGTTGTCAGAAGCGGTGGAGGACAAAAAACATAAAGGAGGCTCAAAATGAGCGAAGAAGAAAAGAAAGTCGTTGCAGCAGAAGAAGTTGCTGCCAACCCAATGGACGCGGTTGTCCATGATCCAGATGCCCCAATCATTACCATGAAAAAGCTTTTAGAAGCTGGTAGCCATTTCGGACATCAAACAAGAAGATGGAATCCAAAGATGAAAAAATTCATCTATGGTTCTAGAAATAATGTTTACATTATTGACTTAGCCAAGACTGTTGAATGCATCAACGTCGCCTATGGTGCGATGAAACAAATCGTCACTGATGGTGGTAAGGTTTTATTCGTCGGCACTAAACCACAATGCCGTGAAACTGTCGAAGCCGAAGCTTTCAGAAGTGGTTCCTTCTATATGACTAATAGATGGTTAGGTGGAACTTTAACTAACTTCAAGACTATTCAAGGTCGTATCAGATACTTGAACGAACTCGAGAGAAGAGAAGAAGAAGGCGAACTC
>JAFZVO010000075.1 GCA_017617775.1 Bacilli bacterium
TCGAACATCAAAAGGCATTCGCGCTTTGTCAAGAATATGTCGAATATCTTTCCACCCATCCAAAGGATAACAAATAATGGAAGAATTACTAATCGGCTCACATGTTGGAATGACAGGCCCTGAATATTATTTAGGAAGTGTGAAAGAAGCTCTCTCCTATGGAGCGAATACTTTTATGTTCTATACCGGCGCGCCTCAAAATACATATCGTAAATCTCTTGATGAGCTAAAGATACCAGAAGGAAGAAAACTGATTAAAGAAGCCGGTCTTGATGAAGATAAAATAGTGGTGCACTGTCCATATATCATCAACCCCGCCAATTTCTCTAAACCAGATTTATACGCTCTCTCTATTGATGTTCTTGTTTCCGAACTTGCCAGAACCGCTGCTTTTGGTGTGAAGATGTTAGTTCTCCATCCCGGAGCGTCAGTGGGGCAAGACCGAGAGCAATGCATCGTCGCTATTGCAGATGCAATAGACTTAGCCTTAGAAGGCGCACATAACGATGTGAAGATCGCTCTTGAAACAATGGCGGGCAAAGGTAGTGAGATGGGTGTCTCTTTTGAAGAGATCAAAGCCATCATTGATCATTCCAAATATCCTGAAAAGCTCGGCGTTTGTTTTGATACCTGCCATACAAATGATGCAGGATATAATCTCTTTGATTTTGATAATGTCTTAAAAGAGTTTGATCGAATAATTGGCGTTGATAAGATTCTCGTCGTTCATTTAAACGATTCAAAGAATCCTTTAGGCGCGCATAAAGATCGTCATGAAAACCTTGGATATGGAGAGATTGGTTTTGACGCGTTGAACTATATCGCGCATCATCCTTTATTAGCGAAAGTCCCCAAGATTTTAGAGACCCCATATTATAATGAAAAACCTCCGTACAAGACGGAGATTCAAATGTTGAAAGAGGGTAAATATATCTCAAATTGGCGAGATACTATTTAAAACTTCTCAATCTCTTCGATAAGAGCATCAAAGGCTTCCGCTTCCGGAACCTTTTTTATAATCTTATCTTTTTTAAAGATGACATATTCGTTTTTGCCACCTGCGATACCGAGATCGGCATTTTTTGCCTCACCGGGACCATTGACGACACAGCCCATAATCGCGACATGAATCATCTTGTTATTTTCTTCGAGGTAGTTTAAGACGCGTCTCGCTAAATTTTCAACGTTAACCTGGGTTCTACCGCAAGTTGGACAGCTGACGAGTGTTGGATAGTCTGGATATAGTTCGCAGTCGTGTAAGAGCTTTTTACACACTTTGATTTCTTCTACTGGATCATCAGTGATAGAGATGCGTATTGTATCGCCGATACCTTCTAATAATAACGGAGCTAATCCCGCTGATGAACGGACGATAGAGATCTCTTTGATGCCCGCTTCGGTGATACCGAGATGAAGTGGATATGGGAAAGTCTCCGAGGCTAATCGATAAGCGGCGATTGTCTCTTTGATATTGCTTCCTTTAAGAGAGATGACGATATCATGAAAATCTAAATCTTCTAAAATCTTGATGTGTTTTTTGGCACTCTCAACAAGTTGAGAAGCTTTATAAAGAGTGGAATAATCGTGGACTTCTTTATCCAAAGAACCAGAATTCACTCCGACACGGATTGGAATGTGTTTCTCTTTGGCTTTATCAACGACTTTTTTGATATTTTCAATGGAACCGATATTACCGGGATTGATACGGACTTTATCGATGCCATTATCCATCGCCATTAAGGCGAGACGATAATCGAAATGAATATCCGCGACTAATGGAATAGTGGTTCTCGCTTTAATCTCTTTAATTGCTGCGGCGTCTTTTTCATCCATCACGGAGACGCGCATCAGTTCCGCGCCAGCCTTCGCACAGCGGTTAATCTGATCAACAACTTCATCAACTCTTTCGGTTTTGATGTTGCACATCGATTGGATGACGACCTTGTTTTGACCACCGATTTGTAATTTATTTACAAAAACTTTTCTCGTTAATTCACGTTTTTCCATGCCTTTATTATATAACTTACGGATAGTTTTTTCATTTTTTCTTGATATGAGTTTTATCTATGATAATATATTTATCGGTCTAAGGAGAAAACTATGGCAAAAGAAGATAGATACTCATTAACACTTAAATGCACAGTCTGCGGTGAAGAGAACTACTTGACTGAAAAGAATAAAAAGAACAATCCTGAGAGATTAGAAGTTCTCAAATATTGCCCAGTTTGCAAAAAGAAAACTCTCCATCGTGAGAAGAAGAAATAGGCTTGGACCTATTTTTTTATTATTATGATCTCCGTCAAACCCTTTATTTATAACACTCGAGATGAACTCATGAGCAACTGCTATGTGGTTTTTGACGCTCATAAAAGATGCATGATCATCGATCCATCTTGCAACTATGATGGGGTGGTTAACTATGTTAAAGAGAATAAACTTAAACCGGTCGCGATATTATTAACACATTGCCATTACGACCACATCAAAGGTGTGGATCGCATCGTCAAAGCTTTCAAGATCCCCGTTTATATTCACGAAGATGATTATGTTGGTTTATATGAACCAAGATACAATCTCTCCTATATGGACGCGATGAATGTCATCCTTTCTTCAAAAGCCAACAAAGTGAGAGACTTCGACACTATTAAGGGTTTGGAGGAGGATGTCCTCGTGATACACACCCCATTCCATTCGGAAGGAAGTGTTTGTTATTACTTTAGTAATAATAAGATGCTATTCTCCGGAGATTCTCTCTTCTATCGTTCCATTGGAAGAAGCGATTTTGAAACTTCTGTTCCTGGCAAAACTAAAGACTCTCTTAAGAAGATAATGTCTCTTCCTGATGATGTTAAAGTCTACCCTGGACACGGCATCCAGACCAACATTGGGTATGAAAGAAACAAAAATCCCTTTGTTAATAGATAAAATTTGTTATAATAACAAACGACATAAAGAAAGGAAAAAAAGATATGGTTAATGTTACTGAATTAAGACCTGGCA
>JAFZVO010000076.1 GCA_017617775.1 Bacilli bacterium
AAAGCTTTGACAGCATCAGCAGCATCATGATCAGCCTTGAGTTTTGCATATGTTGTTAAGGCGTTATCTAATACACCCTTATTAGAGACTAATGCTTGCTCTTCACTAGTTAATGCGTTGAATGCTTCGCTAGCGGCATCAATCTTAGTCTTGGAAGCATCAGTATATTCAACTGCTCCGATGTCATTAATTAATAATACGACATAGCCTGCTTTTGCAGCACTTAAGGCATCAGCGTTTTCAACTTTAGCTTTTAATTCTGCTGGTAAAGCGCTGAATAATTCATTTGCTTTATCGAGTTTTGCTTTGCTTGCTTCAGTTAAAGCGACTTCACCGATATCAGCGATTGCTAATTCAACATATCTCACACCTGCGTCATCTAAGACACTACGGTTAGAAACTCTTTCTTTAGCTTCATCACTTAACATTGCAAATTCAGTAGCAGCAGTTTCAATCTTTGCAAGTGATTCTTCTGTATATTCGACTGTACCGATCTTGCTGATTAAGTCTTCAACAACAGCGATATGTGCATCTTCTAATGCTGATTCTAAAGTGGCAACTGCAGCTGCGATTTCTGCAACAGTCTTGTTGTCATTAGCTGTGATTAAGTTAGCATCTTCGATTGCGTCTTTAAGAGTTTCTGCAACAGAAGCATAATCATCTTTGATGTTATTGTAATATTCACCAGCAATTTCGATTAATGTGATAAGTTCAGTCTTATCATTTGCTTCGATAATTGCGGTAATTGTTGCTGGTTCAACATCGTTATAGTTTGTTCCACCTACTACTTTGTAGTAAACAGTGTATTCACCAGCGTTTGTCATATGTGGAAGATCTTCGTAATAATTAATACCGTCTAAGCTATAGAAGATGGTTCCACCAGATGTGGTTCCTTCTCCGATTAAGACTTGGTCTCCACCTGTGTAATGTAAACCACCGATTCCAACTGGAGCAGTGACGACTGGGTCAATCTTACTAACAGTTAGAGCACCACTATGATTTACTAATACGTATTCATCATCACCAACAGAGAACACATCTGCTGCATGAGCGTTAGTGTTGTTGATTGAATAAGCACCAACATTGCTACCTTTTGTGTAAGTAGATGTTAATGTGACGTACTTTGCGATTTCCGCTAATAAAGCTGCATCAGTAACGACAACATCACCAATCTTTGCCACATAAGTGTATTCTGGAGCGGCATCGTTATAGTTAATTGCTTTATCTGCGATTACTAAATCAATAGCGTTTGCGGTAGCAAGTTCAATCTTTTTATATGATCCAAGTGTATTATAAGTATCAGGTTCTAAATCAGTTCTACCTTGTGTACCAGCACCATCAGTCCATGCTGTTAAACCTACTTCAGTAACAAGACTTTCATTACTCAAGATAGCTCTATTGAAGGAACCTTCAATTGATGAAGCATTTGCGACAAATCCTTCAACACCTTCAGCAATGGTAATGCCGTCAGAAGCAATAATGCCATATTTTGAACCCGTAGCGGTTAAAGAACCACCTTTTAATTCAACTAAGCCGTCTACGTTTCTAAGACCTGTTGAGTCGTAGCCACCAGTTGTCTCTGACTTAGCAATAACAGTGCCACTATTAAGGACAAAGCCTTTAATAGAGTAAATTGCTTGAGAATCATAAGAACCAGTAAGTGTACCTGAAAGTTCAACATCAAGAGAACCAGTACCACTGACTTTAATTTTACCTTCTGAGTATAATCCAGTTGGGCCATAGGCAGCGTCATCAAACTCTAAAGTAATTGAGTTTGTTCCGACGAGAACAAGATTTAAATCTTCTTCACCGATATATGTCACACAACTACGATATGAAGATCCTTTACTAGGAATACCAGCGTAGGCTTCTCCTGAGTAAGCAAAGTTTTCTAATGTTAATGTGTTTGTGAGTAAATCAAAGCTCCATCCAGTACCACTTGTTCTACCTTCAGAAACCGATTCAACACCAATCCACATATCATGTTGTGAACGGTAAACAGGGTAATCAGCGTCCATACCCCAAATATTATTGAAATCCCAACCAGCAAATGTAGTTACATTTCTGAAATTTGCTTGAGAAATTTTATTCAATCCTGCAGTGGCCACAGCTGGTCTTGCACCAGAGCCATTTAAACCAGAATCTGCTGTATAGAAGTAGGAACTAGAGAAGATGATTTCTCCAGATGGAGTTTCACCTGCCACAATTGCGCCTCTTCCTGTGTTAGCAGAGACAATAACAATATGTCCGCCATCAGTTGTTTCATAGTTGAAACAGTTTGATAGTTCTACTTTGCTATTAGGGTAGAATCCACCAGCAATACCACCAGCACAGTTGGAAGTTGCGGTAATGTTACCTAAGTTATAGCAGTCACTAATAATTACTTTGTTATCATCTGCGCTCTTTGCACAACCGAGGATGCCACCAGCAGCATAAGATGCATAGATATTACCATAGTTAGCGCATTTTGAAACGTCGCCGCCATTTTCAACGTATCCGACAACGCCAGCAACATAGGAATTACCTGTAACAGTTGCATAGTTAGTGCAGTTTTCAATTGTTCCGGATGTTATACCAACAATACCAGCAATATTCTGGCTGGTATTAGGGAAATTAACAGTGCCATGTACACTAAAGTTTTTAAGAATAGATTCAGCTCCACAATAGGCAAATAAACCTTTGTTAGATATGTTACCAGGATCTGAAATATATAATTCTTTAATAGAGTGACCTTGTCCGTCAAATGTACCATTGTAGTAGTTTGCAACACCATATTTACCAATAGGTACCCATTGATTAGAATCTTTACCATCTAAGTAGATATCTTCTGTTAAAACAGCACAAGCATCAACATTTTGAGTTTCATCGTTAAGACCATTAACGATATCACGGAATCTGTTAAATTGAGCTGCAGTGCTAAGTCGATATGGATCCCAATATGTACCACTACCCGGTAGATCAACAACAGCTTTAGCTTCTTTTACTTGATTTGCAGATAAACTCACAGCTGTTCCTAAGCCAAGAGTTAAAGTCGCGCCAAAAGCAATAAAAGCTAAGGTTTTGAGTTTTTTCATAGTATACCTCCTGTATATACACACATGTACATTATCATGAATAGTGCCACAAAAGTGCCACAAACTGATACGCTATATTATTAATAATATAGATATTTTAAATAATTTTAAAAAACAGTGCATTATGCACTGTTAGTTATATTTATAGATAGTAATGAATTATATCCGATAAATGTTGTTTCAAAATTAATAGTGACACTATCAGTAATGGTTAGCTTTTTGGAGTGAGCTGAAGTAATAAAAAATCCCCTTTATCATTTTACTAAACCTAGTTCAGATTTAGTCCAATAAACGGGGACATTTTCAACTAGTTGGTGGATCCGACGAGGATCGAACTCGCTACCTCCTCCATGCCATGGAGGCGCTCTCCCAGGTGAGCTACGGACCCATTAGGCGAAATCAATAATAATAAAATTCCGCCAATAATTCAATAGAAGATATTATTTCTTGCCTAGATAATGATCGATTGGTGAGACAATCGCATAGAATGCAGGAATGGTGATGAATAAGAACCAATACACTCCCCATCCATTAAATCCGAGATAGTGTCCTAAAAACCCTAATAAGAGATAAGTGAAGGTCACTAATACAGGGTAAGCAAAGTGATGAATCTTTCTCGTCATAATCGCATCGATCAATGAGACGATAATCACAGGGATGAAGAACACCAACCAACCCATCGCCCAACCGATGTTTTGATCTTCATATTTCCAGAAGAGACCCATGATGATATAGGCCACTAAAGCTAATAAGAATAATCCACCTTCCATCGCCTGAATGAGGTTGAGGAATTTAGAACGAGTCTTCTGTTTCTCTTGCCCGTCGATATGGAGGTTGACACTTCCATCTTCTGCGTTGATGCTCACACCTTCATCGTTGAGATTGGTCGCGCCTGGTCTATCATCGACGACTTCTGGGTCGATCACTTCTTTGCCTAATAATTCGTCCGTGCTCACATCTAAGATATCTGAGAGGGAGAGGATGATCGTGATATCAGGAGAAGAGATATCGTTTTCCCATTTGCTCACCGCTTGAGGAGAGATGCCAATCTTCTCGGCAATCTCATCTTGGGTTAAGCCTTTGTTTCTTCTTAATCTTGCTAATCTTTGTCCAAATGTTTCTTTCATAATTTTCACCTCGACAATTGTAATATACTATAAACTTTATTTTTTCCTAAAGATAGTTAGTTGATAACGTATCTTTTTACTCAACCACCAGTTGAGTTTATGATTTTTGTTAGGTTTTTGCAATGATTTTTGCTATTTTTGCTGGAAATATTCGTCGATTGACTTCGCGGCGAGTTTGCCCGCGCCCATCGCAGAAATCACAGTTGCGGCGCCTGTCACCGCATCGCCACCAGCGTAGACTCTCTCGCGAGAAGTTAAGCCATCTTCATTGACGATGATACCACCGCGACGATTGACATCTAATCCCGCTGTCGTGTTTTTAATTAATGGGTTTGGAGAAGTGCCAATTGCCATAATTACTGTATCGACATCGAGAACGAATTCACTGCCCGGAACTTCAACAGGAGAACGTCTTCCACTATCGTCGGGTTCGCCGAGTTCCATCTTGATGCATTTGATACCGGTGACATATCCATTACGTGGATCGCGTGGATCATCAGGATTATTATATCCTAATATTTCTACTGGATTGTTGAGGAGTCTAAATTCAATACCCTCTTCTTCGGCATGTTCCACTTCTTCTTTTCTGGCGGGTAGTTCGTCCATCGAACGACGATAGACGATATAGACTTTATCCGCGCCTAAACGAAGAGCAGTTCTCGCTGCATCCATCGCGACATTACCGCCTCCGACAACCGCGACATTACCGCCTTTCATAATTGGAGTAACTGGGTTATCTTGATAGGCTTTCATTAAATTTGAACGAGTTAAAAATTCGTTCGCACTATAAACGCCTTTGAGGGATTCACCAGGGATGTTCATAAATCTTGGAAGCCCCGCGCCAGAACCGATAAAGACGGCTTCATATCCCATCTCAAATAGTTCGTCGATGGTCAATGTCTTACCGATGATGACATTAGTTTCAATATCGACATCTAACGCTTTTAAACCTTCCACTTCTTTCGCGACGATTCTTTTTGGTAAACGGAATTCAGGGATACCGTATAATAGAACACCACCAGCAGTATGTAAGGCTTCATAAACTGTGACCTTATAGCCTTTCTTCGCGAGGTCACCCGCGCATGTAAGACCACTTGGACCACTACCGACAACCGCCACTTTATGACCATTAGGAACTGGTTTCACCACTTCCCCTTGATAATTCTCATTATGGTAATCAGCGACGAATCTCTCTAATCGTCCAATCCCGACTGGTTCAAAACGAATTCCTAAAGTACATTTGGATTCGCATTGACTCTCTTGAGGACAGACACGTCCACAGACGGCAGGAAGAGAAGAAGATTTAGAGATGATATCATAGGCTTCTTCAAACTTGCTCTCTTTCACCTTCGCGATGAAATCGGGAATATTGATATTAACAGGACAACCGCTGACACATGGTCTAGTTGGACAGTTCAAACATCTTGATGCTTCTTCTACCGCAATACTAGCTTCATATCCTAACGCCACTTCGGAGAAATTATGGGCTCTCACTTTTGCCTCTTGGGCAGGCATCACATGTTTCTTTGGAGATATAGCCATTATTTGTTCTCCTTTCTGAAGAGATTGCATGTCTCTTCATAAGCGTGTCGCTCAAAGTCACAGTACATACGATTACGAGACATCGCCTCATCAAAGTCGACTTCATAGCCATTGAAATCAGGACCGTCAACACAGGCGAATTTTGTGACTTTCTTGCCATCGACATTTAAAGATAAACGGCACCCACCACACATACCGGTACCATCAATCATGATTGGATTCATAGAAACAGTCACTGGAACACTATATGGTTTGGCAGTTAAGACGACGAATTTCATCATGATGAGAGGTCCAATCGCGATGATCTCATCAAATCTTTCACCTGCTTCTAGCATTTCTTTTAATGGAACGGTGACGTTACCGTGACGACCATAGGAGCCATCATCTGTCATCATAAACATTCTGTCTGAACAGGCTTTGAATTCATCCTCGAGGATGACAATATCTTTATTTCTAAATCCGACGATGGATGTCACTTCCGCGCCTAAAGCGTGGAATTCCTCCGCGACTGGCATCGCAATCGCGCAGCCAACACCACCACCGATGATACAGACTTTCTTCTTACCTTCAGTTTTGGTTGGGACACCTAATGGACCAGCGAAATCTTGAATATATTCGCCTTCTTTTTTATGGTTGAGTTTTTCGGTTGTCGCTCCAACGATTTGGAAGATGACCTTCACTGAACCTTCGTCTTTATTGACTCCCGCGATGGTGAAAGGCACTCTCTCCCCTTCTTCATCCACTCTTAAGATGATGAACTGGCCAGGTTTTGCTTTGTTCGCGACTAACGGGGCCTCAACTTCAATCTGAGTGACATTATCATTTAATACTTTGCGATGTAAGATCTTGTACATAACTTGCCTCCTCTAATAGAGTTTCAGGTTTATCATATTACTGCCTACATTCTAGCACACGCACATAGAAAAGAAATATAAAACAGCCGAATTAACGGCTGTTATTATACCTCTTGGCGTCCATGAGACGATTCGAACGTCCGACCCTTTCCTTAGGAGGGAAATGCTCTATCCAGCTGAGCTACATGGACAAGTGCCTCATTATTATACATTTCTTTTTTATTAAAATAAAAGAGGCTGAATCAATCAGCCCCAAATTATTATTTTTACTACTTGTTGAGGAACTTTAACATGGCCTCATAAACGGATGCTTTATCAGTTTCATTTAAGATTTCATGTCTCATACCCTTGAAGGTCACGACTTCGATGTTGGAGAAGCCAGCCTTTTCTAAGAGTTTCTTGGAATTCGCTCTTCCTTTTTCTCCTGCTGTACAAGGATCATCTTCACCACCAGCGAGCAAGATTGGAAGATCTTTATTCACGTTTTGGTATTTACCTGCTTTACCCATGTTATTTAAGAGATGGAACAAGGCGGAGAATGAACCGCTGGTGAATGGGAAACCACTTAATGGGTCCGCGAAATAGTTTTGAACATTCTCTTCATTCACGCTTAACCAATCTAAATCCGTCTTTCTCTCTTTAACCGCTTTTGAATATGGGCCAAGGGCTAGACCGGCTAAGAATTTGGACTGTTTCTTCGTGCCGAATCCTTTGACGATATTGCCGAGTAAAACAGCGACTGGGCTGATTGGGTTAGGGGCGACATATCCAGATAAGATGACTTTTTGATAGTTGTTAGAATATTGCTGCATCATCACACGGACGATGATAGAGCCCATGGAATGACCGAATAAGTAGACAGGGAGATCTTTGAAGTTCTCTTTGATATATTCGTAGATCTTGTTTTGGTCATCGATGAGGATATCTTCACCTTTCTTGTCGGCGATATGGCCTAATAGAGGAGCATCTTCACCATGTCCTCTCATATCGGAGATGACAACAGAATATCCATTCTTATTGAGATATTCGATAAAGCCATAATATCTTTCCTTATGCTCTTGCATACCGTGCACCATCTGGATGACGGCTTTAGCTTTTTTAATAGGGAATACCGCTAAAGAAAGGGAATAATCTTCACGAGCTTTTAATTGCACTTTTTCCATATTATTTCTCCTCGTATCCGTTTGGATTGTGACTCTGCCAATTCCAGGAATCTTTACAGGCATCGACGATATCTCTTTCAGTCTTCCAATTCATTTCTCTTAAAGCTTTGGAAGCATCCGCGTAGTTCTCATCGACATCACCAGGACGGCGCTCACAGATCTTATATTCAATCTTGATATTGTTAGCTTTTTCAAAAGCATGGACGAGTTCTAATACTGATGTGCCTTTACCAGTACCTAAGTTATAGATCACTAAGCCTGGTTTCTCGGCGAGTTTCTTTAAAGCGCATAAATGACCAATCGCTAAATCGACGACATGGATGTAATCACGAACACCCGTGCCATCCACAGTCTTATAGTCACTACCATAGACATTTAAATATGGTCGTTTGCCCACTGCCACTTGAGTGATATATGGCATCAAGTTATTTGGAATACCAGTTGGATCTTCACCGATACGACCACTTGGGTGCGCGCCAATTGGGTTGAAGTATCTGAGAATCGCAATATTCGCGCTTGACACTTCTTTCGCGAAATCCTTGAGCAAATATTCGATGTCTAGTTTTGTTTGTCCATATGGGTTGGTGCAGCCACCGACTTTATCATCTTCTTTGAGTGGGACGTGATCAGGGACGCCATACACTGTCGCCGAAGAAGAGAACACTAAATTGTTCACTCCGTATTCCTTCATGAGCTTTAAGATGACCTTTGTCCCACCGACGTTATTAGCCTCATATTTCTCGGGGAATTTCACGGATTCCGCAACAGATTTTAAGCCTGCAAAATGGATGATATCTGTGACTTTTTCCGCTTCAAACACTTTTCTCATCGCCGCTTCATCTTGGATATCAGCAAAGTAAAATCTTGGTCTTTTGCCAGTGATTTCTTCAATTCTATCTAAAACTACAGGTTTTGAATTACAGTAATTATCTAAGATGGCAACATCATATCCAGCGTTGAGGAGTTCCACTACTGTATGGGAACCAATATAGCCAGTGCCACCTGTGACTAAAATAGCCATTATCTATTCTCCTTATTAATACAAACCTTTTTTGTAGTAGCCTTTTTCGACTAAGTCAGCGAGGGCTTTCACCACATATGGTTTATCTTCTTTATAGGTCACTCCAAACCATTGGGATGGAGTCTTGAGAACTTTGACAGTCGCCTTGCCTTCATGGACTAATTCATCGACGACAGTTGGGATTAAGAATTCCGCTTTGAGGTTAGAGACATTATCTTTTAACCAGAGTGGGAATTTACGAGCGAGTTCATCGATCAAACTCTTGGAGAAGGCAAATAAGTTCATAGAGACTAAAGCATCTTCACCGACTTCAAATTGCTCGCCACCTTCAAGTGGAGTGCAGACGATCTTGCCTTGTTCATTTCTCTCGATTGAGGATTCGATTAACTTGTCGAGATAACCCTCTTTATTGGCGAAGAGGACGCCTCTTTTCACCGAGCCATTCTCGGTCATTGTGTTACTGACTTTGAATGCGACGTTAGCGTATTCATCTTTAGAAGCATTTTTCAAATATTCATATGCAACTTTATACGTTTCTTGTCCGTAGAAGTCATCACCGTTGATGATGATAAAGTTATCATTGATGTATTCACGAGCGGCGTAAATCGCATGCGCGGTACCCCATGGTTTCTCTCTACCTTCTGGGCATTTGAATGGAGCGGGTAAATCGTTGAGATCTTGGAAGGCATAATCGACCTTGATGATCTTCTCCACACGTCTACCGATGCTCTCTTTAAATTCTTTAAAGAAATCTTTTTTGATGATGAAGACGACGGAGTCAAAGCCCGCTTTCTTCGCATCATGAATCGAGTAGTCTAATAAAAAATTATTAGCCTCATCCATTGGTTCCATCTGTTTTAGGCCACCAAATCTGGAACCCATTCCGGCCGCTAAAATTACTAGTTGCATATATCTAATCTCCTTTTTAAATTATACCACTTGGATAAGTTATCTTCTATATAAGAAGTTCAGGTCTTTTAGAGTTCTCTAGCCACTCTTAAAGCGACCTCAAAAGCTTCGATCTGTAATTGGAGCTCATTGTCTCCTCCAAAATCAACCCTTTCCCATTTCTCTAAAGCATCGAGAGAATCTGCGGAAAAGAGGAGGTGATAATTATCGATATCATAATATCTCGCGACCGCTTCCACGCCGCTCACTTCCATCTCCACTGCGATACATCCTTCTTCTTTATGCTTATTCACTTTATTGATAGTTTCCATATAGATCCCATCAGTGGTCCAAATCGGACCGGCAACAAATGGAATATTTGTTTTGTTCAATATATTTTCAATCTTTCGATGGTTTCTAATCTCCACTGTGTCGGTCGGAGCCATGTAATGATAAGAAATACCTTCATCGCGATATGAAGAGGTTGGGATGATGATCTTCCCACGACACGCTTCTTCGTTAAGCACTCCACAGCTACCGAAATAAATGAATTTATGACTACCTGTAACCACGCTCACTTCTTTCATCAAGATTGAAGCTACTGTCGCGCCGATACCGCTGCAATAAATCTGATACTTTTGACCTTCATATTCAAAAGAATAGATTTCTTGGAAACCATTCGTGGTCTTATAAGTATTAGTAACCTTTGCACCATATTTCTCGACGACGTAATCAACAACCTTTTGTTTGAAGGTCACAATTGTCACAACATCATTACGCTCCACTTCTCCATAGAATCCTTCTGCAGTAATGAATGGTTTAGAATTTGGATCAAAACTATTGATAATCATCTTCGTTTTCTCCTTATTTTATTAATTCGAGGAACATCGCTTCATCAAGAACGGTGATTCCTAACGCATTTGCTTTATCTAATTTGCTGCCTGCTTCTACGCCAGCGATGACGACATCAGTAGCTTTAGAGACACTACCTGTGACCTTCGCTCCTAAATCTTCAAGGAGAGCAGTCGCTTCTTTTCTACCATAAGAAGATAATGTACCAGTTAACACAACTGTCTTACCAGAAAAATAGGAATTCGCAGATAAAACTGTACTGCCGCGATATTCAAAATTCACATTATGGTATCTTAATCTTTCAATTAACGCTTGGTTATCTTCATTATTAAACCAATCGACAATCGCTTTCGCGACAATTGGGCCGACATCATTGATCTCCATGAGCTGTTCATAGCTCGCTTGTCTTAAAGCGTCGAGATTATAATATTTCTTCGCGAGAGTCTTTGCCATCTTCTCACCGACTTCTTTGATACCGAGACCAAAGAGTAGTCTCTCTAATGAATTAGATTTTGATTTATCAATCGCATTTAATAAGTTATCAATAGATTTATCTTTCCAACCATCGAGTTCAATGATCTCCTGACGGTGTTCATATAGTAGATATAAATCAGAGATATCTTTAATAAAACCTTGGTTGAATAATTGCTCACTGACTTTATCTCCAAGTCCTTCAATATCCATCGCATCTTTGCTCGCATAATGAATGATACTTTCAACCTTACGGGCTCCACAGTGAGGATTTGGACAGAAATGCATCGCATCTTTTCTGATGAGAGGTGTCCCACATACTGGACAGACACTCGCCATCACTACTGGCCTTTCTTCACCTGTTCTTCTCTCTTTCACTGGTCTTACCACTTCAGGGATGACGTCGCCAGCTTTTCTAAGGACGACATAATCACCGATCATCAAACCTTTTTCTAACATGAAATCTTCATTATGTAATGTCGCTCTTTGGACTAAAGATCCGGCGACTCTCACTGGTTCAAGAACGGCATTAGGAGTAATCTTACCGGTTCTACCCACTGTGTAGATGACATCGGTTAATTTTGTGATTACTTCTTCCGGTGGGAATTTGTAGGCAATCGCCCATCTTGGAGTCTTCGCCGTATAGCCTAACTTATCATATAAATTCATATCATCAACTTTGATGACAATACCGTCGATATCATAATCAAGAGATGGTCTCTTCTCACCGTATTCATCGATGTATTTGAGGACTTCATCAATGCCTTTGCAGAGGCGTCTTTCCTTATTGGTTTTGAAACCTAATTTATCCGCCATATTGAGGGCTTCTGAATGATAACGAACACCGAAATCTTTCGCGTTCACAAAATAATACCAGAAGGCATCGAGGTTACGACTTGCCGCTATAGAGCTATCGAGTTGACGAACACTTCCCGCTGCCGCATTTCGTGCATTGGCAAATAACGGTTCACCGGTGTTTTGACGTTGTTCATTGAGTTTTTGCAGTGTTTTTTTGCTCATAAACACTTCACCACGTATTTCAAAATCACCTTCTAAATCGATATGAGTAGGAATGGATTTGATGGTCAAAACATTGCTGGTGACATCTTCACCAACCGCCCCATCACCACGGGTGACGGCATATATCAAATTCTGGTTATAGATGAGGGACATACCAAGTCCATCAATCTTTAATTCCGCCATATAAGTGACTTCATCTAAACCAGTGATTTCTTTCACTCTGCGATCAAAGTTTCTTAAGTCTTCTTCGTTGAAAGCATTGGCTAAGGAAAGCATCATTCTTTTATGAGGGATCTTCTTGAATTCATCTTGCACAATACCTCCCACTCTCTGGGTTGGAGAAAGAGGGTTCACTAAATCAGGATGCTCTTTTTCTAGAAGCATCAATTCTTGCATCAATCGATCGAATTCAGCGTCGCTGACAGAAGGGTTATCTAACACATAATATTCGTAGGTATATTTCTCAATCAATTCGGTTAATTGTTTGGCTCTTTCTTTATAGTCCATATTACTTATTCCCCTTTGTTAACGCTGGATGGTTACCGAGAAGCGATTTCACACCGTGTTCCGCGAAGTTCACTTTGATAATTCCATCACCATCGATGCCGATGACAGTTCCTTCCCCTAATGTACGGTGGATGACTGTATCACCGATCTCCCATTTATCAACACCATTCGTCGCGGGTTGTACCACGACCTTAGGTTTCTCTTCTTTCTTCGGCGTGTTGATAAAGAAGTTATCATCGCTACCATATGGATCATCATCGAAATGATATGATTTACGGAATGAAGTTGGCTCCTCTTCTTTCTTCACCGCATTGCCGCTCTCTTGGAAGAACTGTGAAGGCACTAAAGAACCATTAGAGACATACGAGAATCCACTCGCACAACTCATATATAAAAGTTGTTTGGCTCTCGTCATCGCGACATAAGCGAGTCTTCTCTCCTCTTCAATCCCTTTGTATCCAGACTCGTTTAATGCACGCGCATTAGGGAAGACCATATCATTGAGTCTCACGATGAAGACGATTGGGAATTCAAGCCCTTTAGCAGTATGCACTGTCATCATCGTCACATAGTCCCCATCAATTAATTCGTCCTGCGCGGACACTAAAGCGATGTTTTGTAAATATTCATCAAATGTTGATTCTGGGTTATTTCTTAAATATCTTCTTAAGTCAGCGAATAAAGCTTTGACGTTCTCTAATCGTTCATCGCCATCTTCTTCTTTCGTGAGATATTCATAATATCCAATTGTCGATAACATATCTTCTAATGTTTTAGAGAACACCTCTTCGTCCGCGTTGATCTTCTCACGAGTGATTTCAATGTTCTTCACGAGTGATTTCAAGGCTGTAACTGCACGTGGAGATAACTTGGTATCTTTCTCGACATCGACAACATAATCATATAAGGATTTCTTGTTATCGTATGCTTCTTGTTTTAATAAAGCGATAGATGTTTCTCCAACACCTCTTCTAGGAACGTTGATGATGCGTTCAAAAGAGATGTCGTCTTTTCTATTGATGATGAGATGGAAATAGGCGAGAACATCTTTAATTTCTTTTCTTTGATAGAACTTGGTTCCACCATAGATGCGGTAAGGAATATTCCTCTCAACGAAGGCTTGTTCAAATTCCATCGTGATGTAGTTAGAGCGATAAAGAATTACCATATCGTTATACGCAAAGTGTTTGACATCATGTAAGAACTGGATTTGACGCGCGACAAAACCAGCTTCTGCATTGATGCTTGGGCATGGTTTAATGGTGATATCTTCGCCTTGATTGTTTTCAGTATATAAGTTCTTTTCTACCCTGAATTTGTTATGAGAAATAAGTTTGTTCGCACTGTTCAGAATCTTCTGTGTAGAACGATAATTTCGATCGAGAATAATCGTGTTAATCGTAGGATAATTCTTATCCAGATTAAGAATGATGTTTTGGTTCGCTCCTCTCCAGGTGTAGATGGTCTGGTCAGGATCACCGACAACATAGAGGCAAGTCGATGGTTTGCTCAATAATCTGATGAGTTTAAATTCCACATCATTCGTATCTTGGAATTCATCTACTAAAATATGATCAATCTTTCTCTGCCACTTATTTCTAATCTCTGGATAATTCTCCAAAATATAATTCGTTTTCATCAGCAAATCATCGAAATCTAATGCAAACATCGCATTTTTTCTTTCTTCATAAAGTGTATATATTTCCAGACAATCTCTTTCACCATAGAACTTTTCGTTCACGATGTTGATATCTTCGGGAAGAAGTTCTTTGAGTTTGTTATTTGAAATATAGGATGCGGCTTTCTTCAGCATTGGATCGCTCTTTTTATAAGAAAGAGAAGCGCC
>JAFZVO010000077.1 GCA_017617775.1 Bacilli bacterium
CCAACACCGACTGTTTCACAGGCTTTATCACTACCAGTCGCATAGACCTTTATACCTCTTGGTAAACCGACTTCATCCGCGATTTCATCTTTGATGGTGGCAATCACTTCTCCGACAGGGACTAAATCGCATAACATACGATTTGGAATACCGAAGAATCTGCCTTTTAAGGCTTTGAATTGATACCACTTGCCCGCGCGATAATTAATTGGATAATGCCCAACCATACACGCGACAGAATCGGCGAGTCTACCTGTGACTTTATATACTAAATAAGTAGAGATATTGACGTATTTATAAGTTCTATTCCATGTCTCTGGTTCGTTTTCTTTGAGCCAGTGGGCTGGTGTTCTCGCACGATTGAGAACAATTGTTGGCCACATGCCGATGAGTTTAAATAACGCTTTATGGATGAGAGGAAGTTTCTCTTTGCCTTTCGCCATTCTTTGGTCTAACCAAAGGATACATTTTCTTAATGGTTTATAATTCTCATCGAGCTGAACACTTGTGTCTCTAAATGTGGTGATGGTCGCACCGACAATCTTATCTAATTTCTCTGGGTTTTCTTTACAGAGTTGGATTAAGCATTGTTTCGCGTTAATCCAATAGAAATCCGCCTCTTGTTCCGCATAACCGCTGACAGGAGAGACGTAAGGTGGGCGATATTTTATTTTTGATAAAGCGACGATTTCGCCTTGTTTATTTGTTAAAGCTGCTCTGACGGATTGGGTACCAAAGTCAAGAGTGAGCACTAAGGAGTCTGCTGCCATTATTTTACCTCCTCATCACCAGTCGGGTTGATGTGGGCGTAGCCAATATTTACCAAGTGGTCCGCGACTCTTTCAAGTTCGCTGACTAAAGATGTATAGAACGGGGATAATTCCATCACGCATTCATTCTTGCTGATTCGTTCATAATGCGCGTCATTGAGAGATTTTTTAGAGACGTCAGTTTTACCTTCAATTTCATGCAACGCTTGTAAAGCATTTGAATCATGATAGATGAAGACTTCGTTTGTTAATCTAAACATCTCTTCGATGAGGTTATACATCTTATCTAATTCACCAACCGCTTTCTCTGAGAAATGCAAATCATTCGTGTACATCTTGTTCGCGAGCTCATAGAAGTTATAGGCGTGGTCACCGATACGTTCAATATCGTTGATGATATGGAAATAGGAACCGACTTTCTTCTCTTCTTTAAGCGACACGTCGTGAGACAAAGCGATTAAGAAGTTGGTCAACGCATTATTGATATAGTCGATGTTATCTTCTCTATCGAGAAGTTCTTGTTTCTTTTCAAAATCAAGACGAGTGATCATGTGGAAACCGATTCCAAGGTTCACCCTGGAGAGTTCTAACATATTTATGATTTCATTCTTCGCTTGGCCTAAGGCTAAGGATGGAGTGATCAATAAGCGATCATCAATGTATTTGAGCACACTCTTTTGTTTCTCAGCTTTACGATCATGAATTAACGCAGTGGAGAATTTCTCAATTGGTTTAATAAATGGTAACAAGACACCGACGAAGATGATGTTATAGAAGATGAGGAACATCGCGACTGTGATCTGCGCGTTGTTATCAAATAATTTTAATAGTCCGTTGGAGATGCCATTATTAGATAAAGATTCAACTGGCCACAAGATGGCTAAAGCCATAAGAGCAGTAGTAATTCTGATAAATAAACACGCCCACGCAGTTCGCTTCGCGTTGATAGAACCACCGACAGAGGCGATTAAAGTAACGATGACCGTGCCGATTGTCGCACCTAAGACGACATAGAAGGCGGATGATAATTCAGTCGCTCCACTACCGACCATGACGATCACAATACCTGTAGTCGCAGAAGAGGATTGGACAACCGCTGTGACAGCCGCGCCAATTAACATTAAGAGGACCGGGCTGATTGGAGTCTCGGCAATCGCCGCGAACATATTTTGAACCGCCAAAAGAAGGTCGCCATTAAAGGCATCTTTCATCGTCTCAAGGCCAAAGAATAAAACACCTAAGCCCGTTAATAATTCACCGATGTTTTTAAGTCTCTCGCTTTTGAAAAAGGAGAGGATCACACCGACAACTGCTAAAAGTAGTAAATATGTCGCAAACGGGAAGGATGATAATGAAACCAATAGGCCTGTAATAGTCGTTCCGATATATCCACCAAGGATGATGCATAAACCTTGGAAGATGGTCATCACACCAGCGTTGAGAAAACCGATGGTCATAACGCTGGTCGCACCAGAAGATTGAATCAACGCTGTGGTCGCCGCACCAATACCAACACCGGCAAATCTATTATCTTTAATCTTATTAAAAAGGCGTCGGACTCCACGACCGCTTAATTTCTTTAAGCCGGAGGACATCATCGACATGCCAGTAATAAAAAGAGCAATACCAACTAGTAATTGAATAACGTTTGCTACAGTTTCGTTCATAACAAGTATCTATATTATTTCACATTGCAATTGCAATTTCCATAATCATTGATTGGATGAGTCTTGATTGTTTTTGTATTTTTCCTCTTCCGCTGCCTCACGAATTTCTCGTCTATTTTTGAATCCATCAACGATTAAGACGATGAGGAGAATCACGAGATAAATCACGGATATAATTGTGGAATAAAGTCTTGTTGGCCAGTTCTGTCTACATAGTAGCATCATCATCACGGATGCAGAAAATAGAACAATTTTAAAG
>JAFZVO010000078.1 GCA_017617775.1 Bacilli bacterium
CCTCTAATCGATTCTCGTAAAGTCGTCGCTAATTCATATCATGTCGATGAGAATAAGAGACTCGTAGTCATCTCTGGACCAAATGCCGGTGGTAAAACTGTTTCTCTAAAAACAATCGGTTTAATCGTCCTCATGAATCAATGTGGACTCGCGGTTCCTGCTAATAAAGCAGAATTAGGATATTTTAAAAATATCTATATCGATATCGGTGATAATCAATCGTTATCCGATAACCTATCAACTTTCTCTGCCCATATGACCCAGATTGGGGAGATCACAAGACTAGTGAGAGGTAAAGACTTGGTCTTAATCGATGAATTAGGTACGGGAACAGACCCAAGAGAAGGAGAAGCCCTCGCGATATCCGTGAGCAAACATCTCATCGCTTCTCATGCCTTATGTTTCATCTCATCTCACTTCTCCGGATTAAAAGAATTCGCTTTGACTAATACCGTCATCGAGAATTCATCGATGCTCTTCGACGAAGAGAATCTCTCTCCGACCTATCATTTCAAGTTAGGCGCGCCTGGAAAGAGTTACGGCATGGAAGTCGCGGAACGTTATGGGGTGAGCTCGAAGATCATTGAAGAAGCGAAGATATATCTCTCAAAGAACAGCAGAAGTGAGACGGAAGAATTGATCTCTTCTTTACAAAAG
This sequence comes from Bacilli bacterium, assembly GCA_017617775.1. The sequence continues at coordinate 658 of JAFZVO010000078.1, forward strand.
AAGGTGGAGAATGCCTCCAAGATCGAAGAACAGCTCAAGAAAGAAAAAGAAGAATTCGATAAACAGTATAAACAATTACAGAATGACCAGAAGATTCTCAAAGAGAGAAGAGAAAAGCTTTTAGAATCGGTTAAAGAAGAAAAGCAAGAGATGTTAGATTCCACGAGAGAAGAATTATCTAACATTATCAAAATAATGTCTAAAGGCAATCTCTCATTAAATGAGGTGATCTCTTTAAGAAAACGAGTCGAAGAACTGGAAGATAAAGAAGAGACTGAGGTCTTTGATGAAAAGATTGAAGTGGGCGATGTCGTCTCAATCCCATCTTTAGAATTATATGGTAAGGTAGACAGAATTAACGGCTCTAAGGCGCATTTCGTCTCTGAGACAGGTATTTCCCTAGAAGTGGAGTTAAATCGTCTCCACAAGGTCGAAAAAAGCGAAAAACGTGCGGTTCATAAGGTTTCTAAACCTGTGGAACTCGATGTGAAGTCTGTTCCATTAGAACTCAACATCATTGGCATGCATACCGACGAAGGCAAAGAGGCTCTAATGATGTATCTTGATAACTGCCGTTATAAACATATGTCTAAGGTGCGCATCATCCATGGCTTTGGTAGTGGGGCTTTAAGAAAGATGGTCCATAATTATTTAGCAACCCAAAAGGATTTAACTTTTAAGTTAGCCGACGGATATGAAGGTGGCGGTGGGGCGACGGTGGTGACTTTCAATGAACGAAAAGGTAAGAATTGAGATCTCTAACCTCAAACATAAGCCCGGCGTCTACTTAATGCATGACGCGGATGATAATATCATCTATGTCGGCAAAGCTAAAGACTTACAGAAACGCGTGAGCCAGTATTTTTTACGTCCTCAGGTGGGGAAAGTCGCGAAGATGGCCTCGATGGTGGACCATTTTGAAACGATCATTACCGGGAACGAGAAAGAGGCTCTCGTTTTAGAGATGAATTTGATTCATAAATACTATCCTCGTTTTAATATCATGTTAAAGGATGATAGCCATTATCCCTATATCGCGATTAAAAGAAAAGGCGATCCCTATGTCCAGATAAAACGAAATAACAAAGATAAATCGTATATCTATTATGGTCCTTTCCCAAACTCTACAGCAGCCTATCAAATGGTGGACCTCCTCAATAAGATATTCCCGGTGAGGAAGTGTAAGAATATCCCATCCACGCCTTGTCTATATTATCATCTTGGTCAATGTCTCTCGCCTTGCATCAATAAAATTGATGAAAATACTAATAATCTACTAATTGATGAGATGATGTCATTCTTAAATGGCAATAATAGTAAGCAATATCAAGAGATTAAAGCGAAGATGCTGAAGGCCAGTGAAGAGATGAATTATGAGATGGCCAGTGAATATAAGAAGACATTAGATGCGATCGACCATATCAACATGTCCCAGAATGTGGAGAGTAAAGATAAGCTCGATCGCGATATCTTTGCCTATGCGACGAGAGAAGGGTATCTCTCATTAGCGATCTTCACATTTAGAAGAGGCATCCTTTTAGGGAAGAAAGCCTGGGTGGTGGAACAGTTTGGTGATGTCCAGGAACAAGTCTCTCAATTAATCGAACAATATTATGATTCTCATACATTACCAAGAGAGATTATTATCAATGACGAAATCATCGCCGAAGAATTAAGAAATATCTATGATATTGAAATCATCACCAAGAGCAAAGGGAAGATTCATGACCTCGTCGTCTCCGTCATCGACAATGCGAATAACGCGATTGATGAATATTTCCTCTCCGCGAGACTTGATGATGACAAACTCCAGATGTTAGAAGAATTAGGAAGATTATTAGGAATAGGCACTCCATTACATATCGAATTATTTGATAATTCACATATCCAAGGTTTCGCGCCTGTCGGGGCGATGGTGGCCTTCGTAAACGGCGAACCTCATAAATCGCTTTATCGCAAATTCAATATTGAACATGAGGAGAGTAGAGATGATTTAGCTTCGATGAAAGAAGTGATCACCCGTCATTATGGAAGAAGTAAGAAAGAAGGGAAGAAATTCCCGGACTTAATCCTCGCGGATGGTGGTCTCATCCAAGTAGAAGCGGTCACTTCTGCCTTAAAAGAGATAGATGTCGATATTCCAGTTTTTGGTTTATATAAGAATGACAAGCATCAAACCGAAGGATTGATCGATGTTAACGGCAACACTTATCCTTTGGATAATAAAGCGTTATTCTTCCTTTTAACAAGAATGCAAGACGAAGTCCATCGCTTTGCGATCACCTTCCACAGAAACAAAAGAGAGAAGAAGATGAAAGAATCAATTCTTGATAATATCAAAGGATTAGGAGAGAAACGAAAAGAAGAGATCAGAAAAGCTTATCCTGATATCAACACGTTGAAGAATGCTTCAATCCATGAACTCTCTCAGTTATTACCAAGCGATGTCGCAGAAGCATTATATTTAAAACTTCATCAATAGTTATTGAAAAAAGAAAACAATTCTCTTAATATAATTGTTGCTATGCCCTCGTAGCTCAGTTGGATAGAGCAACAGCCTTCTAAGCTGTGGGTCAGGCGTTCGAGTCGCCTCGAGGGTGCCATAATCGTATACATACTTTGATACAAAGTAGACTATACAAAAAACAGCGAAAATGCTCAGATAATGGGCATTTTTTCTTATTTATTGAGTTTTCAGAGCAAGTAATGAGCGATTTTTAAGGCAAAAATAGCAGAAGTGTAAAAGCATATCATCAAGCCACAATTCTTATCTACAATCCGATTATTTATGTAATCAAATGATAAAAAAACATGAATTGGATAGTAGAACAGAATCAAAACAAAAAATCCAGTTAAAAATAGAGTGACAATTATTTGATTATAGATATCATCTGGTTACAAGTTTTTTAAAACATTTTGCCCTATGCTTAGTGTTTACTGTTACTGTTTAGAGCCCTATTATTGTGATATTTATTGTGGCGAAACAAACCTTAAGAATATAATTCTTTTTATCTTGATGGACATATGTTGGACATGTTATAATGTCTATGAAAGATACAGATTATGTCCAAGAAAGGAGAAACTTATGAATATTGGTAAAGAAACAGAACAAATTGAATTTAAAACAAGCCTTGCTGAGCAAAAACAAGGTTTTGAATCAATCTCATCCATTCTTAACAAACATGAAAAAGGATTCTTATATTTCGGTGTTTTAGATAATGGAGATGTAAAGGGCTTACAAATTGGTAAGGACACATTAAATCATGTTTCTCGTGATTTGGAATTATACATAAAGCCTTCTTTCGTGCATACAATTAATGTGGTGGTTTCAGACGAGGGACAAGAATTCATTGAAATACAGTTTAGTGGAGACAATGGTCCATATTCTGCGTATGGAAGATATTTTATGCGATTTGCTGATAGAGACGTTTTAATGGATCAAGATATGTTAATGAACTTTTTTGAATCTAAAAAGAGAACATATGAATC
>JAFZVO010000079.1 GCA_017617775.1 Bacilli bacterium
CTTGCCTTTTGAAGAAGGTGTCGCTAGATTCATCTGCGATGTTTATACACCAGATGGTAAGCCATTTATTGGTGATCCTCGCTATGTCTTAAAGAAAACCTTAAAGAAAATGAATGAAATGGGTATTGAAACTCTCAATATCGGTTTTGAACCAGAGTTCTATCTTTTTAAACTTAAAGAAGATGGCACTGCAAGTTTAGCGCCAGCGGATAAAGCTTCGTATTTTGATTTATCACCATTTGATGGTGGTGAAGAAATCCGTAAAGAGATTGTTTTGATGCTAGAGAAGATGGGTTTTATTGTTCAAACATCTCATCATGAAGTCGGTCCAGGTCAAAACGAAGTAACCTTTAAATATTCAGATGTTCTTAATGCCTGCGATAAAGTGCAAACATTCAAACAAGTTGTCAAGGTTATTGCTAGAAAAAGAGGCTATTTAGCCTCATTCATGCCAAAACCATTAAATAAACAAGCAGGAAATGGTATGCACACCAACTGTTCTTTATTTGATGATAAGACCGGTGATATCTTCTATGATCCAAAAGCGGATATGGAATTATCCTTAATCTGTAAGAAATGGATTACTGGTATCATCAAACATACTCGTGAGTTAGCGTTACTCACTAACCCAATCGTCAATTCCTACAAGCGTTTAGTGAGTGGTTATGAAGCTCCTATCTATGCTTGTTGGTCTGATGCGAATAGAAGTTCTTTAATTCGTATCCCGGCCATTAGAGGTAATGCGACGAGAACTGAACTCAGAAACGTTGATCCAACCGCCAACCCATATCTTGCTTTAGCGGGTATTCTCGCCTGCGGTCTTGAAGGTATTAAAACCACCAAAGATGATGAAATCATCCCACCTGTCAGTGACAACTTATTTGAATTAACTGACGATGAGATTATGGAAAGAGGTATTCAAAGAATTCCAGAAACACTCCATTCTGCCGTCAAAGAATTCAAGAAGAGCACTATTTTAAGAGAAACTTTAGGTGATCATCTCTTCTTTAAATATATCGATGCGAAGGAAAGAGAGTGGAAAGAATACCACACGACAGTCAGCGAATTTGAAATTAAGAAGTATTTAGGTAGATAATATATAGAGTATGTGTGGAATTGTTGGATGCATCGGTATTAAAGATCCTCGTGACTATGTCATCAAAGGCTTAAAGACGTTGAGTTATCGCGGTTATGACTCAGCGGGTTTAGCTTTTATTAATCATGGCATCAATATCATCAAGGATAAGGGCAACGTCGAACATCTCGATGATATTGTCCCACCTTCTTTTGAATCTAATCTCGCGATTGGTCATACGAGATGGGCGACCCACGGAGTGGCGAGCAAGAATAACGCGCATCCTCATATCTCTAACCATCATCTATTCTCTTTAGTCCATAACGGAGTGATTGAGAATTATGTATCGATCAAATCATTTTTAGATAAACAAGGTTATATCTTCTACAGTGAGACCGATAGTGAGGTCATCGTCAACCTCATCGAATATTATTATTTGAAGGGCGATGATATGTTAGAAGTCCTCTATAAGGTCAATGAGAAATTAGAAGGTTCGTATGCTTTATGTATCATCAAAGAAGATGATCCAGACCATATCTATGTGATGAGAACTGGCTCCCCATTATTAATAGGAGCGGGCAACAACTTCCATCTCATCTCCTCCGATGCCAGTGCGATGATTGATTATACCAACCAATTCATCGAATTAAATGATGGGGAATACGGCGTTGTTTCTAAAGATAGAGCAACGATATATAACGACCGCGCGGAAGAAGTGGAGAAATCATTTATCTCTAGAGACGCCGCAGATGTCTCTACTGATTTAAAAGGTTATCCATTCTATATGGTCAAAGAGATTGAAGAAATCCCAGAGATTGCTGATCGATTGATCAATACTTATTACCAAGACGGTAAATATACATTTGATGAAGAATTAATTAAATCTATCAAGAAAGCGGATCATGTCATCTTCATTGCCTGTGGAACTTCTTATCATGCTTCTCTTGTCGGTGGCAGATTATTTGAAAGTTTCTATAATGTTTCAACATCTGAATATATCGCTTCGGAATGGGCAAACCATCCACGCATTCCTGGAGAATGGCCATTTGTCATTCTCATCTCTCAATCAGGAGAAACCGCAGATTTAATCAGATGTCAGAAGATCGTTCAAGAGAAAGGTATCCCTTCTTTAGTGATTACTAATACATTAGGAAGTACGTTATATCGTAACTCTCCATATTCACTTTTATTACACGCTGGTAAAGAAGTATCAGTGGCTTCCACGAAAGCCTATGTCGCCCAAGTTTTAGTTTTATCGATGCTTGTTGGTGCGGTATCTGATAATGAGAAAATCATCAGTGATATCAATAAAGCGGTGAAGGTTATTCCAATGGTGCAGAGTCAACGTGATGATTTCGCCTTATTAGCCAATAAAATCAAATCCTCTCATAGCCTATATTTCCTTGGAAGAGGATATGACTACCTCTTATCATTAGAAGCCTCATTAAAACTCAAAGAAGTGAGCTATATTCATTCCGAATGTTTCCCTGGTGGCGAGATCAAACATGGACCTATCGCCCTCATTGATAAGAACACTCCAGTGATCGTCTTTATCTCTGATGAAGAGAACGTATCCAACATGAGAGGAAATATCAAAGAAGTGGAGTCTCGTGGCGCGAAAACATTCGTCATCTCTACGAAGAATCTCAGTGTCGATACTGATTCTATCGTCGTCGATGATTTCCCGTATTATCTAACGAGTTTAGTAATCTCGACAGCCGCCTTCTATATCGCGTATTACACAGCGGTGGCGAAAGGTTATAACGTTGATAGACCACGTAATCTAGCAAAAAGCGTGACAGTTGAATAAATAAAGAAAAACCCAGCGTAATAATGCTGGGATTTTTTATAGATATTTAAGATTTACCAACGATTTTTCACCATCTCGGCAAAACCGATGAGGTTATCTAAGCGGTAGACTTTCTTATTTACAGTAATCGTGCCGGAGAAGTAGCCAAAGACTTGATGTTGGTTGCTTTGAATGATCAAGACATTCGTATTTGAATAACGATCGATTATTGGTTTAAAGACTAAGCTGATATCTCCGTTTTTGCTTGTAAATCTCCAATCGCCTTTGAAGTTATGTTTTCCTTTTTCATCTTTTGGAATATTGAATTCAACGTCCTCTAGTTTATAGGCCTTATCATCA
>JAFZVO010000080.1 GCA_017617775.1 Bacilli bacterium
TGGACCATGGAACCCATGGATCCCATCCAAAGTGAATTCTCATATTCCAGCGTCCTGTAAAGAAGATGATTCTGGCATCGTCGCGATTCCTCACTTGTCTCGTGATTTGATCGCTTGTTTTGATGGTAATGGCTCTAACTTCGGGACTCATCCACAGAATGTCTTAAGAGGAATGATCTACTATAAAGATGGTGATAAGATTGAATATCCATATTTATATAACCTCATCGACCAATATCATCATCTAGGAAAATATAATAATGGCTTTGCCTATAACATGATGTATGTTGGACCAGGTTGGCTCAACCAAGCTGGCAGATGGGAATGCAATTACGATCTATTAGCCCAGTCTTATTTAGATGGGATGAAATATTACGGCAAATTAAAACAAGAAGGTAAACTCTTAGACTTAACGATGGGTGACTTCGCGGATTATTACCGCAATACACATCACGATTACATGGATAGTGAGAATGCCTTATGGAAAGATATCCTCTATGGCAGCTCCAAACAATACTTCTGGTATTATGATCCATTCATGAGAACTTGCCTTGATTTCAACCAAGGTGGAGCGATGATTGATTTAAGAAATTACGCGGCAAAACTCAATCAAAAAGTGGGAATTGGCACAGATAATGTCTATGATGCTTCTTATCCATACCTCATTCAAGCTAACTATCGAGCGGGCTATTTCACCCACTATGCCGGAGCGGGCACAGTGAAGTCCTGTAAAATCAATTTCCACGGGGAATCCACTGATTTATGCTTATGCCGAACATTAGCCAAATTCGAGAAGAAAGATAACGGTGATGTCGTGATTACCGCTAACCCAGTATCTGTTGTTCTTGATAACACAGAGATCAATGTGCAATCCATCTTCACATTTAAGAAAGGACAAGGCGTCCTCGAGGTGGAGAGAAAACTATTGAACGATATTGAAGGGGTGGAATTCGTCGAATATATCACTGCGGGATTCGGTGTCAACGAATATCAACCAGACTTAGTCGGGGCGACCTTATCAGTCGATGACCAAGTCTTAGAATATGCTTATAAAGGAAGAAAGATTAGCGGTAAAGATGTCGCGGTGGCGAATGTCCCACAAGTGCAATCTCGACTTGAGATGAGAGTGGAAAAAGGCACAGTGGAAGCCGAAGAAGGCATCGCGTTCGCGCCGATCTACCATTTACGCGCGAGAAATTATGGAGGAATCAAATCATGGCTCAAGCTAACAAAGGCAAACTAAACTTCCGTTGTCCATCATGCTTCATGCGTGATATCGACATGGATATGTTCTATGACGAAGAGAAGAAGGAATACTACTGTCTTCGTTGCTGCTACCACGCGAGTGAAGCAGAAGTCTTAGCCCATAACGACATGGCGAAATATCGTTATCGCTTCATGAAGAAGAGAGTGACCTCTTTCGGTGAGGATAACGAACCATTAAAGGTTCAAGACCATAAAAGAGGAGAGCAATAATGCGACTCGGAATCGACACTTCAACAATGATTGAAGAAGAAGCCGCGGGTATCAAATATTTTGATAATGGCAAAGAGGTTGATCCTTTCCTCTTATTTAGAAATAATAATGTCGATTTGATGCGCATCCGCATCTGGAATAATCCTTACAGTGAAGATGGCAAACCCTACTTAGGGGGCACGAATGATATGGATCAAGCCATCAAGATTATTCGCAAAACCAAGAGATATGGGTTTAGTTACTGCATCAATTTCCATTACAGTGACTTCTGGGTGGATCCGATGAAACAGAGACTACCAAAAGCCTGGGAGAATTATTCTTTGGAAGAACTAAAAGAAGCGGTTTATGATTACACGAAATCATCTTTAGAAAGAATTAAAAAAGAAGATATACGCGTTGATTATATCCAAATCGGTAATGAGATTACGAATGGCATGCTTTGGCCATATGGTAAGCTCGTCTATGATGAGAAAAGTAAAACCCGTTCTAATTATGAGAACTTTGTGGCTTTTCTTAATCGAGGGATCAAAGCCGCGAGAGAAATCTATCCTGATTCAAAAATCATCATCCATTTAGAGAGTCCACATGAATTCTATAAATATGAAGAAGTCCTCTCTAATTTAGAGAAATATAAAGTGGATTATGATGTCTTAGGAACTTCTTATTATCCTTATTGGCATGGGACGATGGATGATTTGTTTAAAAGCATCAAAGTCATCAACGATAAATACCATAAACCAGTGATGATCTGTGAATTAGGTTATGGCTTCACATTGAAGGATTATATGCTCAATAACAATGGTTTCAATCAGATGAAAGTCAATCCTGATACCTTGACGACTGGAATGCCGTATCCGATGACGCCAAGAGGACAAGCTGACTTCGTCGAAGACTTTGTGAATAGATGTAAAGTAAACGACGTGGAAGGTGTGATGTACTGGGAACCATTATGGAGACAAGGAGAAGGAATCTGCTGGGCATCTAGAGAGGGCCAGAAATATATCAATGAAGAAGGAAAATCGACCCGTAATGAATGGGCGAATCAATGCTTCTTCGATTATGACGGCAACAAATTACCTGTCTTCGATAAATATAAGATTTAAGGGAATGGGACATCCATTCCTTTTTATATGCTTTTCTCATCAGTATCGTTCGAGGTATTGCATTTTAAAAAGCATATTATAAAATAATAGTTAGATTTTCATGAAGGAGATAAATGAATGAAAAACATTAAGAAATTTTTAGTTGGTGTTTTTGCTATGTCTGCTTTGATGCTCTCCGCTTGTAGTGGGTCTCAAGAACCAGAATCTCAACCTGCTGCTTCTAGCGCGGCTCCATCAGAGACTAGTGAAACAACACCTGCTTCAAGTGAAGAAGAAACATCATCAGAGGAGGATACCTCATCTGAAGAAGAAAGTTCATCTGAAGAATCATCCTCTTCTAAAGAACAAGAAATTACTGAGCATACAGTAACATTAGATGAAGCCCCAACCGCTGGCCGTGTTGTCGTGGTGCATGCTTGGGACCTTTCCGGGGGTGTCGCAGATTATGCTGCAGAAGTGAGTGGCCTCAATGTGACGTTTGATTTATTATCAAATGATTGGGATGGCTATCTTATCGCCGAACTTAAAGAAGGCAAAGTATTTGGTGATTTCAGCTTTTTTGACGAAGATGATCCAACAAAAATTGATCATGACTGGTCTGTCGTTAATAGACAAACAGCAAACGTTACTTCTATGACAGCAACAGCTGCTTCTTGGACAACAAAATATTTGACTGTCGAATATGATGCGACATTTACAACAAAATTTGGCAGCGAGAGAACTGTCTACATCAACAGCTGGATTAACGAAAGTAGCGAAGGAGCTGGTGATGGTGCTTCCAAACTAGATAAAGTCACTGGTGGTAAAGCCTTATTATTAAAGAACGCTGATGCCTTTGAATTTGTCGTCTTAAAAGCGGGTAAGACTGAGCTCGTCCTCGGCGAACAAGGTAACTGGGACGAAGTCGTTGATGCTGAAAGTGTGAAATTATCCACTCTTCCAACTACTTCTGTCAAATTATATTACTCTGCTCCAAATGTCGTTCCAGTGAACGATGGTGGTGAGATGGAAACTCACGAACATACAGTTACTGTTAACGAAGCTCCAGCCGCGAACCACAAAGTATTCGTCCATGGTTGGAAAGGTTCAACTAACAATACTGTTGAAGCCTCTGTTTCTGGCGCAGCCATCACATTTGATTTAGGCACAGATGATCTCGAAGGTTATTTGATCGCTGAATTAAAAGATGGTGCGACTACTCTTGTTCCAGGCCAAGGTGGCAACTGGGATGAAGTCGTTCTCAGACAAACTAACAACGTCACTTCCATGACTGCCGCAACAGCCACTTGGAAGACTCCAGTTCCAGCCGACACTACTCCATATGTCGCAGTTGCTAAAGGTGGCGCTTATACTGATATGCGTTACTACGTTATGGCCGCTAATCCAGAGAATGAAAACGAAGTCTATGTGACTAACGTATCATTAGAAGCGAATGATGTTATCTACATCAGAGCTTATGTCAGTTCAACTGCCAATGGTTGGTTACACTTCAGTGCTCTCAAGAGCGAAGGTGCTTATGCTAACTTCGTGACTGAAGGAAAAGGCGATAACAATATCAAGACTGTGATTGCCGGTAGTTATGACTTCTACGCGACATCTACTCAAGTCTATATTGGTGCGACCCCAGCAGCTTAATCAACATATACAAAAATCTAAGGCCATTCATTATGAATGGTCTTTTTTTATTTTTATGTGGTAAAATAAACTATATGAAGATTCATAAACTCATTGCCTTGTTCATTCCTTTATTAGTTACTTCTTGTGGTATTACACCTAGCAGTTCTAGCGTGGATACTTCTTCTCAAGAGGAGCTTTCATCTAGTGAACAAAAAACGACGAGCGAAACAGTCTCCTTCTCATCGAGTGTTTCTTCATCCACTTCGTCAAGTGCGGTTTCTAGCTCAACAGTTTCTTCTAGTTCTGTCTCTTCTAGTAGCAGTCAAGAAGTTCAACCGATGAGACATGATCCAGTGACGACAACCATTTATCCTTTAACATCGTCAGATAAGACTCTTAAGAATGGTAGGGTAGAGATATCTCCAGTATTTACTGGAACACCGCAGAGCTTCACTGCTTCATTTACTGGTAACAATATTCGTATTGACGAAATAGGTGGAAAGCAATATATCACGGCGTTGAAAGCTGGCACAACGACGAAAGTGACTCTTAATTCAAGTGGTGGTTTAACTTGTGATTTCAATGTTAAAGTGTCTAACTCAACATATACTGCAACTTCCGCAAGAGACGGCAAGTTCGCTTCTAGCGAAGGATGGTTCACATCGACATCAGTCAGCGAGATATCGGCGATGCCGTCTAACTTCATGAATGGCATTGATATTTCGACATGCAAAGCCCTCTATCAAAATGGAACAAACTTCTACAACAAAGATGGAGTGGAACAATCGCTTTTCTATATTTTAAAAGATGCTGGAGTGAACTGGATTAGATTAAAACTATGGGTTGATCCATATACTTCTACAGGTGTTTCTTATGGTGGCGGAGAATCCGATTTGCCGAACACATTATGGATGGCGTATGAGGCTAAGAAAGCAGGATTAAATCTATTATTAGATTTCCATTATTCCGATTACTGGACTCATCCCGGTCAACAGATTCTTCCAAAGAGTTGGAATAGTTGCAATTCAAAAGAAGCTTTATGTGCGAAGATTAAATCATATACAACCGAGACATTAACAACCTTTAAAACTAATGGTTGTCTCCCTGATATGGTGCAGCTAGGAAATGAGATTTCTTCTGGTATTTATCTCCAGAAATATTCTGGTAGTAGTGAGTCTCTAGATAGCTATGGACAGCCTTCTTATCTGACTGGAAAATCATCCTATTCATATGGGACAAATAACGCCGCTCAATACACCGATTACATCAAGGCAGCCGCTGAAGGAGTGAATGCTGTTGATAGTTCAATCAAGAAAGTGATTCACTGGGCAAAAGGGAGCACTATTAGCGCCGCAGTTATAAATAACTTCTTCAATAATATGCCAAGCTCTTATTACGATTATGCAGCGATATCTTTCTATCCATATTACTGCTTTGATTCTTTAAGCGCTGCTCAAACAATACTCTCAGGATTAAGCCTATCAAAACCATGGTTTGTCGCTGAAACAGCCTATCCGTTCTCCGGTAGTTCTTATGTTTGGGAGAACAATAAAGATGTGACCAATTTCACCATTTCAGATTGGACAACTTCTGGCATCACAACTATTAAAAATGAGTATGCTTTTACCCCTAATGGTCAAGCGAACTTGATTCACGACTTAACGGCTTCAGTCGTCGCTAGTGGTGGTAAAGGCGTCTTCTATTGGGAAGGTGCGTGGGTTCCTAACCTCAATGTGGGATGGGCTGGTGCAGGTTCTTTGAACACATATGGAAACCAAGGCTTCTTCTCCTATGATGGAAAGGCTCTCGCGAACCTCGATATCTTCAAGCAGATGTCCCCTCATATTTAAGTGAAAATAAGGCAAATTGGAGTGGTGATCACTCCTTTTTTGATGCCTATATAATAAAATTTTAATAATTTTAAGGGTTTTTCTTGTCACTAATATAATTATTCAATTATACTAATATTGTTATACAAGGGGGCTTTATTATGGCTGAAGTTAAGAAAACAATGCTTTCTGTTGATGGCAACACAGCAGCAGCAATTGAATCTTACAATTTTATTGAAGTGGCTGGTATTTACCCAATCACTCCATCTTCCCCAATGGCAGAACAAATCGATATCGATGCCTCTAAGGGAAAAAAGAACTACTTTGGTAGTGTGGTGAAAGTTAGTGAAATGCAATCTGAAGCAGGTGCTTCTGGTGCGGTTCATGGTGTCGCCCAAGCAGGTGCTTTATGTGCGACATACACAGCAAGCCAAGGTTTGTTATTAATGATTCCAAACATTTACAAATGGGTGGGCGAATTACTTCCAATCGTTTTGCACGTCTCCGCACGTAGCTTAGCGACACGTTCCTTATCTATCTTCGGCGATCACCAAGATATTTATGCGATTAGACAAACAGGCATCACAATGTTATGTTCACACTCCGTCCAAGAGATCGCTGACTTAACACCAATGGCGCACTTATTAGCGTTAGATTCTGAGGCTCCAGTTTGTCACTATTTCGATGGTTTCAGAACTTCTCACGAAATTCAAAACGTCGAATTTGTCGATGATGAAGAATGGAAGAAGATCCTCCCATGGGATAAAGTGAAGAAATTTAAAGAGAGAGCACTCAACCCACACACTCATCCAGTGACTCGTGGTGGTGCTGAAAACGATGATATCTATTTCCAAGGTAGAGAAGCGCAAAACGTGCACTTCGCCAAAGTCTTAGATGTCGCGGAGAAATACTTCAAAGAAGTTTCACGTTTAACAGGCAGAGAATACGCCCCATTCACATATTATGGTGCCCCTGATGCTGAAAGAGTGATCGTGGCGATGGGCTCTGTCACTGAAACTGCCAAAGAAGTGATCGATGAACTCAAAGGTGAGAAGATTGGTTTAGTGAAAGTTCACTTATATAGACCATTCTCTCCAAAACACTTATTAGCGGTTTTACCAAAGACTGTGAAAAAGATTGCTGTCTTAGATAGAACAAAAGAAATGGGCGCTCCAGGCGAACCATTATACTTAGATGTCGCGGCAGTCGTTAAAGAAGCCGGTTTAGATGTTGAAGTCGTCGGTGGTAGATACGGTTTATCTTCCAAAGATACTCAACCAAAAGACATCAAAGCCGTCTATGATTTCTTAAAGGGTAAGACTTGGCAAGGCTTCACTGTTGGTATCAACGATGATGTCACCAAATTATCCATCCCAGTGGATGACACCTTCCATGTCCACGCTGACTACACATCCTGCTTATTCTATGGTTTAGGTTCCGATGGTACTGTCTCCGCGAACAAATCATCCATCAAGATTATCGGTGATGCGACTGGTCAATACGCTCAAGCATATTTCGCCTACGACTCCCGTAAAGCAGGTGGTTTAACGAGATCTCACCTCAGATTTGGTAAGACTCCAATCAGATCCACTTATTATGTCCAAAACGCTGACTTCGTGTCATGCTCCTTGGATTCATATTTGTACAAATATGATATGCTCCGTAACCTCAAACAAGGCGGTACATTCTTACTCAACACAGACATGTCTGATGAAGATTTAGAGAAGAATATGCCAAACAGAGTCAAATATCAATTAGCCACTAAAGGTGCGAAGTTCTATGTCATCGACGCCAACAAATTAGCGGCCTCTTTAGGTATGGGTAGACATACCAATACCACTCTCCAAGCCTCCTTCTTCTACCTCAATCAACAAATCATGCCATACGCTGATGCGCAAAAATGGATGAAGAAGTTCGCTGAGAAATCCTACGCCAAGAAGGGCCAAGATGTCGTCGAGATGAACTGGAAAGCCATCGATGCCGGTGCAGAAGGCTTAAGACAAGTCGCCGTCAAAGAAGAGTGGAAGAACCTCTCTCCAAAGATGGAAAGAAAACTCACTGGTGACGACTACTTCGATTCCTATGTCGCGATCATGGGTGGTGGTGCTGGTGATGATTTACCAGTTTCTAAATTCACTGAATTTGAACTCCTCGATGGCACAATGCAAAACGATATTACTTTCAAAGAGAAGAGAAATATCGCGGACAAAGTCCCATTATGGCATAAAGAAAATTGTATTCAATGTAACCAATGTGCGTTCGTCTGTCCACATGCGACTATTAGACCATTCTTATTAAATGAAGAAGAACTCGCTGCCGCACCAGATGTGGTCAAGAACGATGTCGCCAACGCGATTGGACCAACTGTCGCGGGCCTCAAATACCGCATTCAACTCTCACCAGAGAACTGTGTCGGTTGTGGCCTCTGTGCTTCTGAATGTATGGCCAACAAGAATCCGAAGAACCTTGCTGAAGGAAAGAAGGCTCTTGAAATGGTTGAATCCAAGTCTCAAGCCGCCCAAGAAGAAGGTGCCAATTACTTATTCAAGAACGTCTCTTATAAGAGCGATAAATTCAACACAGATACTGTCAAGGGTGTCGGCTTCTTAATGCCTTACATGGAAGTCTCCGGTGCCTGTGCGGGCTGTGGTGAAACTCCATATTACCGTTTAGTCTCTCAATTATTCGGTAAAGATATGTTAGTCGCTAATGCGACTGGTTGTAGTTCCATCTATTCTGGTTCTACTCCACTCACTCCATTCTGCACAGATAAGAATGGTGAAGGTGTCGCCTGGGCCAACTCCTTATTCGAAGATAACGCCGAATTCGGTTATGGTATGAGAGTCGCGACTGATCACAAACTCAAGAGAATCGTTGAAATCCTCTCCGCCGCTAAGGAAAGAGGCGTTGAAGCAGAATTAACTTCCACAATCGACGAATACTTCGCGAACATCAAGAATAGAAACGCTGTTACTCCAATCGCTGAAAAATTAGTGAAACTCGTGGAAGCGAGCAAGGACGAAGGCGTCAA
>JAFZVO010000081.1 GCA_017617775.1 Bacilli bacterium
AAAGCTTTTTTGAGTTTCTTTTTCTTCTTCTCTGTATCGCATTTATTGTTCACTGTCTGATAGATCGTCTCATAGAGAAGTGGAACGGCGAACAAGTGAGTCGGATGAGTTAATAAAGAAGCTTGTTTCAAATGTTTTGGATTGACGCTTAACGGTAAGACAAAGGTCACATTGAAGAAAGAGAACCATAATAAGACAGTCACTAAACCGAAGATATGATAGAAAGGTAAGACGACGAGATGTTTGAGATACCCTTTATATGTTTTATCAATTCCTTTTTGATTTTTGAAAATGCCTTGGGCTTGTTTGATCTGCTCGCAGATTTCTTTGCCGTTATAGAAAACAATTTTCGGCATACCCGTCGAGCCAGATGTGAGAAAAACAATCTCATCTGCGAACGCTCTATTTAATGGTGAGACCTCGTTAGGTAGTTCCATCTTAAATGGATTGATGGTGATAACTTTTAATTGTTGATTGGTGACAACAGTCTTGATATCTAGTTTCTTGATAACATAGTCTAGTTCTAACGGACTAGCAGTCGTGGAGAGAAGAACAGGAATATATCCTCCTAGTAATAGGCCATAGAAAGAATAGATCCATTCTTTGCTGTTCTCTAATAAGAGACCGACATATTTTTCTTTCTCATCAATGTGTTTAACAAAATAAGAAGCATAGAGGCGGTTATATTTATCCGCTTCCCCATAGCTGATCTCATCATAGCTATATTGGTTGACAACGTTTAAGAATGTATATGTTGGACGCGAAAAAATCACATCGTAGAGTGACGCTAGTGTTTGGTCCTTGCTATTTAATAGAGCGATGTTTGTATTCACTCTTTTAATGGCAATGCGATGATTGACTTTCTCGGCTTTGATCATTTTATCTCACAATTTTCATCGCTGGAGTGCGTTTGAAGTCTTCATTTCTAAATGTCACTTTAGTGACTTTCACATCTCCATTGATCAATTTATTCACTTCGTTATAGATGAAATCAGTGACGACTTTTTGATTAGCTTCATTATTCTCATAGAGAAGAACTTCCGCTTCAATCGCGTCGTTATCTTGAGCTTTTCTCACAATGCAGTCTTTCACTAATTTATTGGAATCGATTTCATCTTCGATTTCTTCTGGGACAATCTTCAGTCCGCTGCTTAAAACGATGAGGTTATTAACTCTACCTAAGATATAGATATAGCCTTCTTCATCGATTTTGGCGAGGTCTCCAGTATGGAGCCAGCCATCGATGAGCATCTTATCAGTAGCTTCTTTATTACCGAAATAACCGAGGAAGACGTTATCACCTTTGACCCATAATTCGTTATCGACAACCTTGAGCTCTTGGCCAGGGTAAGCGATACCGACAGAATCTGGTTTATAATCGATATCGATATTGCCAGAGACGAGATTAGTGGCTTCGGTTAAGCCGTATCCTGGGTAGCAGTTGATACCGATTTCTTTGAATTGTTTGATTAATGTCGCTGGGACATTCGCGCCACCGGCGATAATGCTCTTGAAGTTAGGACCAAACATCATTGGGCTATATGTCTTCATGAGCATGAGGACCATGGAAGCTAATCCAGGGGTGAGAACCATGACATCTGGTTGGAAGATTGCGGATTCTTTAGCAAAAGATGTTGGAACAGGGCACACATATAATGTGGAACCGCTTAAAATACTGGATAATAAATTCTTCACTAAACCAAAGATATGAGTGAAAGGAATGAGGGATAGATATTTTAAACCGATGACTTTTCCTGGAGAATAGGCTCCATTTAACGCTCCACGGCATAAATTCTTATGGGATAATAACGCGCCTTTTGGATTGCCAGTCGTTCCACCGGTGAAGACAATACAAGCTGGATCATCAGGATTTAAGTCTTCACAAGCGTCGCTTGGTTCGTATTCATTTAAGGTAGAAGCGTTAATGGTGGTCAAATTGATAGAAGCAAATCTCTCCGCAGAGAAGTTATTGAAGACAATAACGCGATATCTGAAGAGAAAGCTCAGCCTTTCAACCACTTCGTTAGGAAGAGAAAGCGGTAATAAAGCAGCAATCGCGCCTAAACGAGAACAGGCGAAGAATGAAACGATAAAATCATATTCGTTTCTGAATAATAAACCGACTGTGTCTCCTTTTTTAACGCCTTTTTGCTGGTAGAGAGTGACGAGACGGTCAACATCCTCTTTGAGTTCTTGGAATGTTTTCTTTCCTTCTGCCCATTGGACGGCATAGTTAGAAGCATATTCTTTGGAGCAATGAGCCAATAATTCATTGACATTTTTAAAGAACAAAAGTCGATCAAAATCTTTAGGATCGCCGAGCATCCCTTTGAAGTAAGAAGTGCTATCAATTTGCATTAATTAATCCCCCTTAATACTGGTAATTCTAAAAGAAATTACCAAAATTACACTAAATGATATTTTAGAAAGAGGGACACTATGTGTCAAGCAAATATCGGAAGAGAAATGTTACAAATGTAAAAAGATGGAACATTTCTGCCCCCGTCTCATAACGTTATTTGTCTATTTTATATATTATTTGGTTTCCGCTTTGTATCTCGCAAATCTGATGAGCATAATTAATGGGATGATAAGAAGCAATGCACTCACACCAAGAGGGAACCATTCATCGATTGTGGTCATCACTGGAACATCATAATATGTGAGGATGATTCGTGAAACGAAACCTTCGATGATGACGAGGTCAGTTAAAGCGGATAAGAATGTCATTTCTTTTAAGCCGATCACCATGATATCGGTCTTTTCTAATGCACCTTTGAGATTGATTAAAGAGAGAACGAACATGACGAACAAGAAGGCGATGAACAAGATTTCAATCCATCCTTGATAGTTGTTTTCTTTAGAGATATCGATGTCGTAAACCTTCAGGACTGCAAAAAGGACAAAAACAAGAGAATACGCTAACGCGGAAATCGCCATTCCGAGGTAGGCTTTCTTCTTCGCGGCGCGTGTTCCGGTGATGTTTTTTACGAAGATGATTTTGCAGATGAAGACGAATAATGTAGATAAGGATGCAATCATCAAAACTAAAGACATCGCATAGATGCCTAACCCCATCTTATAAGCAAAGCTTACTAAACTGATAATCGCAGAGAATAATGTTGCTCTCTGCATCTTTTTTCTTTCAGCCATGTATTGTTCCTCCTAGTTTATTTTATTGCATTTGATATCATCGATGACAAGATAGCCTTCTTCAAAAGTGACTCTGACGATACCGTCTCTTCTTCCAAATATGTTATCCGCAACGGGAATGAATTTAAATGTGAAATTTCTTCTCACTTCATTGGAGGCTTTGCCGTATAAATCGCCATCTTTCATCCAGACTTCTTTTAATTTGAAAGCTTTACAATTGGTCTCATATTTACCACAGTAGGATTCCCATTTGGATTTATCAGGATTTTTAACCATCTGATGGAAGATTGGGTTGATGACATAACAAGTATATTTATGGCTATATGTATAACCGAGTTTTTTTGCTAAACCAACAGATTTTGGATTAGCAGCATCCCAAGTCGGTTTCCACCCTCTATCTAAACAATCGAGAATGAGAGTGGCACATGCGGCACTGGCAAGGCCTTTGCGCCTTTCTTTTTTATCGATATCGACTTCGATTTCAATACCCTTTTGAAAACGAGTGGCAGTGGATGCTCCACCGACGACCTTGCCGTCTTTGATCACGGCATAACCTAAAGCATATTCTAAGAACTCTTTTTTGGTGTCGAACCAATCGATTAATTCTTCAAGATCATCGTCTTCTAACTTTTTACATAAGTTATAGACTTTAGAATCAATCTTTTTGATTTCGTATCCTTCGGGAAGCGCGTCAATGTATGATTGAAGTTTCTCTTTATCGAAAGTAGCATCTAGATTAATTGCATAACGGGTGTAGTGAAAAGCATCTGGATAGCATTCTTTCATCAATCTGTCCCATTTTCTTGTTTGACCAAATAATGAGAGCCAACCTTTTTGTTTCTTTAACAAGAGTTCTTTATTAGGTTCACCCGCAAAGAAAGCATCGTGGCCGAGATAAATAACCGCGGATTTGATATTCTCTTTGCTCGTCGCATAGATCGTTAGT
>JAFZVO010000082.1 GCA_017617775.1 Bacilli bacterium
GTTTAAGCGCATCCCAATGTTGAAGACATTTAACGAGTCACAATATGAAGCAGATAGATATTTAGTAGATGCAATAATAGAAGGTGTTTATCATCATCCAGATTTGGACAACCAAGACGCATTTGAAGAAATTAATGCGTGTTTGGAAGACACGTGGGTATCATCTAATGTCAATGACGCTAGATGGAGCGCTTATTATCTCAATCTCCAAAATATCATTGATATCTGCTGGGACGCCGGTTCGCTTGTAGGTCCAGGTCGTGGGTCTGGCGTGGGTTTTATCCTCCTCTACTGTCTTGATATCACTCAAATCAACCCACTCCGCGAGACAACCAAGTGTTTTAGATGGAGATTTTTGAACCCTGAACGTGTATCAGTTCTTGATGTTGACTTTGACATTGAGGGCGGGCGCCGTGCGCAGGTTCTCAACGCATTTCGTAAATATTATGGTGAAGATAGAGTTGCGAACGTCGCAACGTTTAGAACAGAGAAGTCAAAATCGGCAATCTTGACGGCGGCGCGCGGTCTTGGGATTGATGTTGATATAGCACAGTATATCGCGTCTCTCATTCCAGCAGATCGCGGTATGTTAAGAACATTATCACAATGTTATAATGGTGATGAAGAAAATGATTTTAAGCCAATCAAACAATTCATCGCTGAAATGCATAACTATCCAGTGTTATGGAATGTCGCGCAGAAGATTGAGGGTTTGATTTGTGGTTCAGGTATTCACGCGGGCGGTGTCATCTTCGTTGATGAACCGTTTACAGAATCCACGGCGTTAATGCGCGCGCCCGATGGTACGATTTGTACGCAGTTTGAGTTACATGATAGTGAAGCTGTATCATTGATTAAATATGATGCATTATCTGTCGAAGCGATGGATAAGATTCACAACTGTCTTGACCTGTTATGTGATGCGGGTCTAATTGAGCGCGAAAGAACCTTGAAAGAAACATATGAAAACGCAATCGGTATCTACAACTTGGAGCGCGACAATCCAGATATGTGGAAGATGGTTTGGAACCATGAGATTCAATCTTTGTTTCAAATGGAGAAGCAGTCTGGTATCAATGGTATCGCAACATTAAAGCCAACATCAGTTGACGATTTGGCAATCCTCAACTCCACTATCCGTCTTATGGCACAAGAAAAGGGTGGCGAAATGCCAACCGACAAGCTCGCGCGCTTCAAAGCAAATCCACATGAGTGGGATAGAGAGATGGAGAAGTATGGATTGAGCGGAGATGAAAGAGAAGTTCTCGAACCTGTGTTAGGAATGTCTTATGGTCTTTGTATCGCGCAGGAGCAGTTTATGGAATTGGTTCAGCTTCCGGAGTTGGGCGGTTTTAGTCTGACCTGGGCAGATAAGTTGAGAAAGTCGATTGCAAAAAAGAATCCGAAAGATTATGAAGCATTAACCAAAGAGTTTTTTGAGAAAACAAAAGAAAAAGGAATTGACCAGCATTTTGCACATTATGTGTGGGATGTATTGATTGCAATGTCGCGTGGTTATGGTTTCAATCAGAGTCACACGTTAGCATATAGTCTAATTGCTCTTCAAGAAATGAATTTAGCGTTTCATTATCCTATCGTCTTTTGGAATTGCGCGTGTCTGATTAGTGACGCGGGCGGTGATGAAAAAGAGGAAGAGGAAGATGAGGCGGCCGCCATAGTCGAAGAATCGTATTCATGTGATGTAGAAGAATTTGGTACGGACGAGGAAGAAGAGGATGAGGACGACGAAGAAGAAGAAAAAGAAGTAAAGAAAAAGAAAAAGACAGCAAACACAAACTATGGTAAGATTGCAACGGCAATTGGTAAGATGAGAATGAGTGGTATTATGGTTGAGCCGCCAGATATTAACAAATCATCTTATACATTCTCGCCAGATATGGATTTAAATATCATCCGTTATGGTATCAGTGGTATCACGCGTGTTGGTGAAGATGTTGTCAAACAGATTATTGCAAATCGTCCATACACATCAATCAAAGATTTTCTCAGTAAAGTAAAAGTCAACAAACTGCAAATGATAAATCTTATCAAGTCTGGTGCGTTTGACGCATTCGGCGCGCGGGTCGATATTATGCATGAGTATGTAGATATGATAAGTGACACGAAGAAGCGCATCACTTTGCAGAATATGAAAATGTTAATTGATTTTGGTCTTATCCCTGATAAATATGATCTTCAGCGTCGCGTATATAACTTCAATAAGTATATTAAGAAATTTAAGTTGGATATAAATTATTATGGATTAGATAATATTGCATTTAAGTTTCTTGAAACATATTTTGATATAGATAAAGCAGTTCCATCAGAAGAAACCGAAAGTGGTTTTAAGATTAGACAAACAGTATGGGATGGTATTTATCAAAAGCAGATGGATATTATTCGTCCATTTGTAAAAGAGCATCATGATGAGTTGTTAGCAGCGGTCAATAATAAGTTAACATCAGACGTATGGAATAAATATTGTCTTGGCGGTTTGAGCAAATGGGAAATGGATTCTGTGTCATTCTATTCACACGAGCATGAATTGACAGGGGTTGATTTTGATCTCTATTTGATTGACGATTATTTCGATTTGCCAGAGTCGCCAGAGGTTGAGCGTATTATCCCAATAAAAGGTAAGCAAGTTCCAATCTTTAAATTGCATCGTATTGCAGGAACAGTATTGGATAGAGATAAAGCAAAGAAGACAATCTCATTATTAACAACCAGTGGTGTTGTATCTGTAAAGATTTATGGCGGCGTGTTTGAACAGTATGATAAGCAAATCTCTGTTAAAGGTCCAGACGGACGCAAACATGTAGTTGAAAAGTCAATGTTCACACGTGGTAATAAAATTATTGTCACAGGTATTAGACAAGATAGTGATTTTATAGCGAAGGTTTATAGTAGAACACAATGGCATCGTGTTGAACAAATTGTCGGTGTTGAAGGTGAAAGACTAATTATCAAAGCAGAGCGGGCAGGTGAGGAGTAATCGCAACTATATTGGTATATGATTGGGATTATTTCCACTATCAAAATGTTATCCCAAAC
>JAFZVO010000083.1 GCA_017617775.1 Bacilli bacterium
ACCTTCATCATCTTTGAGGTTCTGATATGCATAATCTAATATCTCTTTATAGAGATGATGATATTCCGGCAATGTTAAAACAGAGGCTTCTCCGAGATACATATCATAGATGGCTGTGCCCACGACTTTATCATTATCAATCCATAGGCCGATAAGAGGCATTAATGATTTATCAAACATTGGGTGTTCATACATCCATTCAAATCTCGCCCAATTCCAGTTGATGTGTTCTTTGTTATTCTTATTGAGCTCGATTAAAAAATCGCATACCGCTTCATAATCTTTTGGTTCAAATGCTTTATAGTTCATATCAAAGATATTATATCACAGCAAAAAAGCCCTGAATATCCAGGGCTTTAACAGTCAAAGTGGTGGATCTGAAGAGGCTCGAACTCTCTACCTCATCGTTGCGAACGATGCGCTCTCCCAGGTGAGCTACAGACCCAGTGCCTAATTATATTAAGACAAATAAAACAAAATATCTAGATAATTATGCTTCAAGAAGTTTTGCCTTTTTCCCAATAGGCTTCGCGTTCTTTAAAATTTCACCTTTTACTTCATTGATCATCTCTTGTTCATTGATATCTTCAAATTCAATTTCATCTAAGACATCTTGGAGATGATATTCATGCAATAAATATTCTCTTGTTTGTAAGCCGATAATCACGCTTAAAGAGGCATTGACCACACCTTGGATTGTGGAACTCACCACGACAGAAAGGATGCTTGATAAAGCAGATATCTTGCTGACCGCTTGAGAGATGCTGTTCGCGATACCCCCTACAAGGTTAGAAGAGGAAGCCGAAATACCATAAGCAGTTAAAGCATTGGTCAACACAGTTAAATAGATTTTCATGAGTTTTGCATCGCTTGGTCTAAAGCCATATAAGAAGACTAAATCCTTGATAAGGCTTAATTCATATGTGGCGACGAATGCTGTATCGACAAATTGAGATTGTGAGAACATGGTGACAAGACCAATCTTAATCGCATGATCTCTGATGAGCCTGCGGGATTGTTTTTTCACATCGCCGTCATAGATTTGTGTGAGCAACATCTTTGTCTCTTTATCATTATGTGCGATACGAGCCACTGCGAGTTGACCGACGAGGTTTTCATTATACCAAGTCGCGCCTTCCACTTTCGCATTGTAATCGATCATCTTATCTGCGATTTCTTCTCTTAACTGCTTGTTATGTTTCTGCGCGTTTCTCGCCGTGCGGTCGTTCACGTTGGTGATGAAATATTTCATTCTCGTAATCTTCACGAGGGGAACGATATATAAGAAGATGAACAAGAGGACAGAGACGCCGATCGCGACATAACCCGCATATTCATTGATCTCATACACTCTTAAACAGACGAGGAATAAGCAGGTGAAAATGATGACACCGATAAGGCCCGCTAAAAAGAACATCGCAGTCTTAATCAATTTACGATTTTCTGGTTTCGTGTATCTCGCTTTATATTCTTCAAATGATATTTTTTCTTTATTTTCTTCCATAAATTATTCCTCATTTATATCAAAATCATCGACAAAACTCGTCTTTTCTTCGATTTGTTCATAATTTGTATCGCTTATTTTTAATGCTTCAAATTTCGATGTAATCTTATTAACTCTATTATCGAGTTTGTCTTTGGAGTTGCTCGCTCTACCGAGCTGCGTGGAGAAGGATTCCCATTCCTTGGAGAACATTCCAAATTCTTTTCCTAACTTCACGAGTTGATTGGTAATCTCCTTGATGTTTTTCGCTCTCTCGGCTTCAATTCTTACCATATTGATGGTCACTAATATCGCTGGTAAGGTAGACGGAGAAGTTAAGATTACTTCTGATTGTCTGGCATATTCCACGACTGATTCACAGTTCTGATGGATATAGGCGAATATTCCATCATTAGGGATGAACATAATCGCTTGAGGCGCGGTCTTACCATCGACGATATATTTGTTCTTAATCACTGTGATATGTTTCTTCACATCAGAGACAAATGTTTTATTTAATTCTTCTCTTTCTTTTTCATCATTAGTTTCAAATAATCTCGCATAAGAAGAAAATGGGAACTTGGAATCGATGCAGATCATCTTGTTTGGCTCAGGCATAAACACTACTGCATCCGCGCGTACTTTGTTCTCTTCATCCTTCGCATTCTTAATCGTGTATTGTTCTTTATAACAACCAATCGTGTCCCCAAAGACATTATGGAGGACCATGGAAAGTTGATATTCACCATATTGACCTCTGTTTTGATTGTTCTCTAAAACATTCTTTAACGAGACAACATCTTTCGATAATGATTCAATATTCTTCTGCGCTTCATCAATGACTTTAAGTCTTTCTCTTACTTGAGACATCGATTCGGTGGTTGTCTTGAAGCCTTGTTCTAATTGTTGATCGACTTTCTTATTGATCTCACCCATCTTCAGAGTCATCTGTTCATTTAATGAATCAAATCTTTTGTTGATGCTCTCAGAGATATTCTGTTGGAATCTCTCTAATTTCTCATTATTGAGTTCGTTTGTTTTATTATCGTGTTCGGCGATTTCTTTCATCTGTTTTATAACAGTGAGTTCAATATCTTTTTTGAGTTCGTCGTTTAAGTCGTTTAGCTTATGTTGTATCTCCCAAATCTCTTTTAAATCTAATTCTGGTTGCTTTGTTTTCTTGTGTTGAGCAACTTCGTAGATAAAGAAGGCGATTAAGCCAACAAGGATGATAGAAGCGAGAATGATGATCACTATTTCCATAAGAATAGTTTATCAAAACCATTCTTATTAATCACTAATTTTATGGAGTTATTCACAATTTCTGTGCATTGTCATTATTTTGATGAATAAGGAGTCTAAATAGTTTATACTATTTCTACCCCATGGATAAGAGAGTGATTACCGTCATCGATTTAAAAGCTTTTTACTCATATGTTGAGTGTCTTGATCGTGGACTCGATCCCTGGACCACGCCTTTGGTGGTGGGAGACCGCACAAGAAGTGTGAACACGATCATCTTATCGGTCACCCCATACTTAAAAAGCAAAGGTGTTCCGTCCCGAGTGAGGATGAAGGATTTACCAAAAGGATATAACTATATCTTCGCCACTCCGAGGATGGAGAGATATATTGAAAAATCCTGTGAAGTGATTAACACCTTCTTAGAGTTCGTCAGCGAAGAAGATATGCATGTTTATTCTATCGACGAAGCCTTCATCGATTTGACGAGCTATATTTCTTATTATAAAAAAGACGGAAAATCACTAGTCGTTGATATCATCAATCGAGTAAAGGAAAAGACAGGATTACAGGCTACTGCCGGATTAGGTGATAACTTCTTTTTAGCGAAGGTTGCTCTCGATGTCTTCGCGAAGAAAGCCAAAGACGGTATCGGCGAGCTTCATATTGAAGATGTTCAAACCAAATTATGGCCCATCACCCCTCTCAACAAGATTTGGGGCATCGGACCAAGACTAGAAGCGAGACTCAATCGTTTGGGAATGCATAACATGGGAGACGTCGCAAATGCGAACCGAGATTTGATGCGAAGCAAATTCGGCATTATAGGTGACCAACTCGTCGACCAAGCCAATGGTATTGATGAATCCGATATTCATGAATCATATGAGCCAAAAGAGAAATCCTTGTCCTTTGGTCAGACATTACCAAGAGACTACAACAAAAAAGAAGCCAGACTCATCATCAGAGAATTATGCGACGACCTCGCGAGCAAGATGAGAGGCGGGAAGATGAAGACTGATTTAGTAGCCCTCTCTATCGGCTATTCATCGGATCAAGGTGGATTCTCCAGACAGATGTCGTTATTAAAACCCACAGATGATACGGAAGAGCTCTTCCAAGCGTTGGGAGAATTATACGACCGTAACGTTATCGACTTACCAATCAGACAAGTCCATATCAGTTTCGGTCATCTCAATCATGTTCATAACGTAGAACAATTAGATTTGTTCAAAGATCCAAAGAAGCAAGAGGAGAGAAGAAATCTCCAGCTTATGATGGATGAGATTCATAATAAATACGGCAAGAACATCTTGCTTAGAGCCAGTGCCTTAACCGATTACAGCACGGCGAGAGAAAGACACGAATTCATTGGAGGACATAAGAAATGAGCGATCGCGGAATGAAGAAATGGAACGCCTATAAAACTCTAGAAGATCATATGCCCGCGGTAGAAAAAACCGTGCAAAACCGTTATAAAAAGAACAAACCTCTCATTTCTAGCGAGGAAGCTGATGAAATCAATTATCATCTCGTGAACTATGCCGGAGAAGAAGTAATCATCACCTATTATCGAGACAATGAGATACAGGAAATAACCACAACAATCAAAAAGATATCTCCAGAAAATAGAGAACTAATTCTTCCAGATAGAAGCAAGATAAAATTCAATGAACTATTAGGTATCAAAGATAGTAAATAGAGTCTATAATTCTTCTACAAACAACGAAAGTGGCACGTCAAAGAAACGTGCTATTTTTGTGAGATTTTGAAAAGAAGCGGCATAGAGGTTTGTATCGCTTGCTGCATACTTTTTAATGGTGTTAATACTTATTCCAGTTTCAGAAGATAATTTGGTCATAGAGACCAATTTCTTTTTGCAAAGAAGTTTAATAATTGTATTTTCGTCTTCTCTATTAGCAATATAATTTTCAACTTGAGTGATATCCATTTCATGGTAAAGAGGATACATATCCAAAAGTCTATTAAGCGGTAGTTTTAAAAATAAATATGAGAAAGGCTTTTTTGTTCTTAAATGTAGTTCAAAATATGTGTAACCACACCAGTAGACATCATTGTACACTCCAAAACTGTTGTCTTCGTGAAGTTCCATTTTAGTTAAACTAAAAAATAACTCCTCTAAACTTGTTGAATCTGCTTTATCATAATGTTTGTTTTCGATTTCGTTAACGTATTCGCTTTTTCCAAGAAGAAATGCGAAAGCGTTAGGATGAATGCGCTCATTGATTGCAACAACAAAAAGACGACAAAATAGTTCGCGAACTTTGGGTAAATAATAATTTTTCAAAACATCCATATCTGCAATGAAAACATTTTACCACAACAAAGTATTTTAAAATACTTTTAGTGTTATTGGTGAAAAAGCGATGTACCTAAAATACTCAATATCGGGTACTGTAGTATCTATTTTTCATAAATTTAGGTACAAAAAAACTGGTTTGACCAGCCTCTTTGTTTTTGTCTTTGCCTTATGCGTTGAAGACGTTGATGAGCACGGCGATTAAGAAGAAGACGATGCCCATGATAAGGGTGAGGATGGAGACGACTTTTTCGACGCCTCTTTCCTTCGTCTTCACGAAGACGTTAAGTCCACCACCGGTGATTGCACCAGAAGCACCTTCTGATTTACCGCCTTGGAGTAAGCATAAAACGATGATAATCATACTCACAATCGCTAAGATAATGTCATACCAATTCATGCTGTATTCTCCTTCGTGCCTAATTATATTACTCGATAATAAACTTATTTATCAATAAAAAGTTTCTTTTAATTGATGCTTGCCTTCATCTCCAAGACGATGTCGCGAAGTTCCGCGGCTCTTTCAAAGTCGAATTCCTTCGCCGCTTTTCGCATCTGCGCTTCAAGCTCTTTAATCTTTTGATTAATCTCATTACGCGTCCCGTGTTTTGAGAGCTTGATAATCTCATCGATCTCGTTGTCGCTATTATGGATTGGTGGAGTGATCGCTTTGATGATGGTCGTTGGTACAATCCCATTCTCCTCGTTATAGCGATTTTGTATTTCTCTTCTTCGATTAGTTTCGGTAATTGCTTCTCTCATCGAGTCAGTCATGTTATCCGCATACATGATCACCAAGCCATTCGCATTACGGGCGGCTCTACCAGTGACCTGGACTAATGATCTCGTGCTTCTTAAGAATCCTTCTTTATCCGCGTCCAAGATACAGACTAAAGAGACTTCTGGGATATCGAGACCTTCTCTTAATAAATTGATACCGACGAGAACTTCATATTTACCTTTACGAAGTTGATAGATGATTTCACTTCTCTCTAATGTCTTTGTCTCATGATGAAGATAGACCGCTTTAATGCCTTTTTCTTTCAAATAGTTGGTGAGGTCTTCCGCCATATTGATGGTTAAAGCAACAATCATCACTCTCTCATTCTTTTCAATTCTAGTTTTAATCTCATACAGGATGTCATCAATCTGACCTAACGACTTTCTCACTTCAATGCGTGGATCTAATAAACCTGTTGGTCTAATAATTTGCTCTGCTACCTCATGATTGCATCTATTTAATTCATAGTCGCCAGGAGTTGCAGAGGTGCATATTGTCTGTGGCATCAAGGCTTCAAATTCTTCAAAATTAAGTGGACGATTATCTAAGGCTGATGGAAGTCTAAAACCATATTCCACGAGAGTTTCTTTGCGACTTCTGTCTCCGTTATACATTCCTCTTAATTGAGGAATGGAAACATGTGATTCATCGATAAATAAGAGGAAATCTCTCGGGAAATAATCTAATAAACAGAATGGACGTTCTCCCGGTTTTCTTTTATCGATATGGCGGGAGTAATTCTCAATCCCTGGACACATTCCAAATTCCATCATGCTGTCCAAATCTTGGTTAGTTCGCATCGATAGTCTTTCTTCTTCTAATAGCTTGCCTTCACTTCTAAAATAAGCGAGTCTTTCTTGAAGTTCTTCTCTAATGGTTTCACAGGCTGCTTTAATTCTTTCTCTTGTGGAGGCGTGATCATAGGCTGGGAAGATTGGATATGTTTGATACGACTTAAGCACTTCACCTTTTAATAGATCATAAGCATAAATCTTCTCCACCTCATCACCGAACGTATCAATTCTAATGACTTGCCCATCTAAAGCATTCGCAGGAGCGACTTCAATCATATCTCCTCGCGTTCTAAATGAGCCCGGTCTTAAATCGAGGTTATCCCTCTTATACTGCGCATCCACGAGCTTCTTGAGGAACTCACTTCGATTAAGAGTTTCTCCCACACGAATCTCGAAAACAAGATTTCGGTATTCGTCTGGATCGGTCAAACCATAGATAGAGGCGACAGAGGCAACAATAATCGTGTCTCTTCTCTCTAATACGGAGTTGATCGCGCTGGTTCTAAGCATCTCAATCTCTTCGTTCATCACCGCATTCTTGCTGACATAAGTATCGCTTTTTGGAATATAGGCTTCTGGTTGGTAGAAATCGAAGTTAGAGACGAAATATTCAACCCTGTTATGAGGGAATAGTTCTTTGAATTCGGAATAGAGTTGACTCGCTAATGTTTTATTATGGACGAGGACTAAGGCAGGACGTTGCTGTCTAACGATGATGTTCGCCATTGTAAAGGTCTTACCAGTACCGGTCGCACCTAAAAGAACCTGGAGTTTTTTACCCGCGTTAAGACCATCACATAATGCCTTAATCGCCGTGGGTTGATCACCAGTCGGTTTAAAGTTTGTAACGAGCTGAAATTCGTGCAATTCGGCCATTTTCTATAGCAAATCCCTTATTTTTCTTTTTTTCTCTTGTTGATGTGGGAATAAAATCCTTCCCCATAAACAGCGTTGGTTTGGGTATATGTAACGAAAGCTTTTGGATCAGTCTTCGCGAGGAACTTTTTAAAAGCGTCAAAATGTCTTCTATCGAACACGACACGGAGGATAATTCTCTCTTCTCCTTTATATCCGCCTTGCGCTTTGATGATGGTCGCGCCTCTCATCATTTCGTCTTGGGCGAAACGAGAAATCTCTTCCCACTTATCGGAGATGACATCCGCTTGAATGCTCGCGGTTTGATTGACATAGAAATATTCAATCATCAAGGCGGTCACAAATGCGGAGATAACACCACATAAGGAGTTGACTAGATTACCCTGGATCAAGATGATGGACATTAAGATGATGACCGCGTCTAAACCAAAGGAGACGATTGATTCTTTAATTCGCGTTTTTTCAGAAACGATTACAATGATGATATCCACACCACCTGTAGAGCCTCCACCGAGGAATGTTAAAGCCACACCACTACCGACAAAGACGCCACCGAAAATACCACAGAGGATGATGTAACCAACAGAGCCATCACCCGCGACCAAAATGGATAAATCCTGGAAGTAACCTATTCTTAAAAACAAGGCGAGGAAAGCTGGATAAGCCGCTGTAGAGACAAGGGTCTTAATCGCAAAATCTTTACCGATGAAAAATAGACCAATAAAGAATAACACCACAGAAGCACCCGCGACCATGATATCGATATATTGATCTGTCCCACCGATGAAGTGTTGAACGATGATCGCGATACCGCTTAATCCGCCAGCAACAATCTCTAATTTTGTTAAGAAAACTGCTGTGCCAAAGGCGAGCAAAGCTGAACCTAAAACAACGAATAAAACACGAACTGCTTTACTCCAAAACTCTTTAGAGTTTATCAACTGTTTAACATTAGCCATTATTCTTTGCCTCCTCTTGTAGATATGCATAGATGAATCCATCGATATCTCCGTTCATCACTCCGTTAACATCGACCACTTCATATTTAGTTCTATTATCTTTTACGAGTGTATATGGACAGAAGACATACGATCTGATTTGACTGCCCCATTCAATATCTTTTTTCTCACCGACAATGGAATTGAGTTTATTCTGTCTCGCTTCAACTTCCATGAGATATAAACGGCTCTTAAGCATCGACATTGCGGTCTCTTTGTTGAGGAGTTGACTTCTTTCGATCTGACAGGAAACAACAATACCAGTGGGTAAATGAGTAATGCGAACTGCGGTCTCAACTTTATTGACGTTTTGACCACCCGCGCCACCACTGCGATAGGTATCCACTTTTAACTCTGATTCTGGGATTTGAATATCGATATTTTCATCCTTGAATTCTGGGATGACGTTCACAGAAGCAAAAGAAGTGTGTCTTCTCTTATTCGCATCAAAAGGAGAGATTCTCACCAAACGATGAACACCTTTTTCTCCCTTTAACAAACCATAAGCGTGTTTGCCGCTGATCTTGATAGTGACGGATTTAATACCCGCTTCTTCACCAGCTTCATAGGAGATGGTCTGCATTTTGAAGCGATGGCTTTCCGCATATAGAACATACATGCGGTGGAGCATATCCGCCCAATCCTGCGCTTCTGTACCACCTGCGCCTGGATGAATTTCTAAGATCGCATTGAGGTTATCAAATTCACCAGAAAAGAGTCTGCTGACTTCAAATTCTTTAGTTTTCTCGTCGAGTTCGTTTAACGATGTCTCAACATCTTCTAAAATCGATTCATCACCAAGAGATAAGAGTTCGTTTAAATCGTTATAATTGGTTTGTAATTCGTTAAAAATATCGTAGTTTTGCCTGGAATTATTGAGTTTTTCAATGATTTCTAAAGCAGTTTTACGGTCATTCCAAAAGGATTCGCTTTCGCTTTGGGCTGTTAGTTCTTTGATATCTTTTTCAAGTTGAGCGAGGTCAAAGAGAAGACCCGAGTTGGCGGATTCTCTCGCCAACAGCACCAAGTTCTTGTTTAAGAGTAACGAGGTCTTTCATTATTTGTCTTCTTCTTTCTTTTCAGCTGCTGGTTCTTCAGCTGGTTTATCTTCTTTAGGGGCGGAGAGTTCAGCTTCTGGTCTTCTTTCCACCTTGATATTCACGAGGTTTAAAACAGAATCGACAGAGGCGATTTCTAAACATTCTCTAAACATGCGGTAACCTTCGTTAACGTAGTCTTGAAGAGGGTTGACGTTTGCGTAACTTCTGAGGTGAATGCCTTCACGGAGTCTTGCCATCGCGTCGATGTGTTTAGTCCAGTTGCTATCGATGCAGTGGAGGATGACATTACGTTGCACTTCATCGACCGCTCCTTCTGGCCATGATTTCTGTCTTTCTAAATAATAGTCATAGATGACATCTCCGAGGTCTGGTCCACAGTCTTCGACTGGAGATTCATTATATAAGTTTTTATTGAGAGAACCATTTGGTAAGAATCTTGGTTCCACTTCTTTGATGAGCATATCGCCGTTGATGAGTTGATCAGTGCTTCCAATCGGAACTGCTTTATTTGCTAAGAAGTTACCTGTGGTAGAGAAAACTTCATCAACGATATCGTCAATTGCTAAACCATCGATGATACGATCACGTTTGTCATAGACAATCTGTCTTTGTTTCGCTAAAACATCGTCATAATCAAGGAGTGATTTACGGGTATCGAAGTTTGTACCTTCAATTCTCTTTTGCGCGCTGGTGATAACATTAGTAATCATCTTCGCTTCAAGAGCTTCATCACCATAGTTCTTCTCGATGAAGTTTCTGATGTTATCAGCGGCGAATCTCACGAGAAGAGTATCGTCGAAAGAAACATAGAAACGAGAGAAGCCAGGATCACCTTGACGA
This sequence comes from Bacilli bacterium, assembly GCA_017617775.1. The sequence continues at coordinate 10,396 of JAFZVO010000083.1, forward strand.
CCACTACGACCACGTAATTGGTTATCAATACGTCTTGATTCATGTCTTTCAGTACCGAAGACACAGAGACCACCAAGGGCTCTCACTTCATCATCGATTTTAATATCGGTACCACGACCAGCCATGTTGGTCGCGAGTGTGATTGCGCCTTTACGACCTGCGAGAGCGATAATCTCCGCTTCACGCGCGTGGTTCTTCGCGTTCAACATTTCGTGTGGAAGACCTTCCGCTGTTAATAGAGCAGAGATTTCTTCAGAAGATTCAACTGAGACTGTACCAATTAAGATTGGTTGGCCCTTCTCATGTCTCTCTTTCACCTCTTTAATCAACGCGGCGAGTTTTGGTCCTTTATGCGCGTAAACATAATCTAACGCGTCAATTCTTTGAATTGGTCTATTGGTTGGAATACAGACAACACGCATGTTGTAGATTTTTCTAAATTCTTCTTCTTCAGTTTTCGCTGTACCAGTCATACCGGCCATCTTTGTATAGAGACGGAAGAAGTTTTGGTAAGTGATCGTCGCGAGAGTGACTGTCTCTTGTTTGATTTGAACATTCTCTTTCGCTTGAACGGCTTGATGGAGACCGTCAGACCATTCTCTGCCCGGGAGAACACGACCAGTGAATTGATCAATGATTTGGACTTGGCCTTCTTTATCGACTAAATAGTCGACGTCTCTCGCCATAATGTAGTTCGCCTTTAAGGCGTTATGAATACGGTGAACTAAGTCCGCATATTCTGGATCGTATAAGTTCTTAATGCCGAACATCCTATCGGCTTTTTTGTTACCATCGTCTGTTAGGTTGACTGTTTTCTCTTTCACATCAACGACGTAGTCGACATCTTTTCTTAATGTCTTCACGAATCGATCCGCGACTGTGTATTGAGAGGCTGTAGCTTTCGCCCCACCAGAGATGATTAATGGAGTACGGGATTCATCGATTAAAATGGAGTCAGCTTCGTCAACGATACAGAAGTTGAGTCCTCTTAAAACTCTCGCTTTGCGAGAAGTTGCCATATTATCTCTTAAGTAGTCGAAACCTAATTCAGAGTTTGTGGTATATGTGATGTCACATAAATACGCTTCTTTCTTTTCAGAAGCGGTCTTTTCTCTCATGTTAACACCGACAGTTAAACCTAAGAAACGATAAACTTGGCCCATCCATTCCGCGTCACGAGTGGATAAGTATTCGTTGACTGTGACGACGTGAACACCTTTACCCGCTAAAGCATTGAGGTAAACAGCCATTGTACAGGTTAAAGTTTTACCTTCACCAGTCTTCATCTCCGCGACATCACCATCGTTGAGGACTAAAGAACCAATAATCTGCACTTTATATGGATGTTCGTTTAAAGTTCTTCTCGCGGCTTCACGCGCAACAGCGAACGCTTCGACTTTGATGTCTTCTAATGTTTCGCCTTTTGCGAGTCTATCTTTAAAGTAAGGTGTCTTCGCTCTTAATTCATCATCGGATAACGCTCTCATCTCGTTCTCGAGAGCCATCACTTTATCCGCTACTCTTTCATATTTTCTAATTGCTCTGTTATCAAAGAATCCCATAAATTAATTCCTTTCGTATCTAACTAGCACCGAATGTGCTGCCATATCAATATACCATAAGTGTTTTATTATAGTCTAATGCTTTTAGCATGATTTCTAATATGTTGCTTATCGTCTCTGGTTTTGGCGATCACCAGAACTTTAATATCTTTGGGTTGACCTTGCTTGATCAACTTAAGGCAAGCCTCGATTGTCGAGCCTGTCGTGTGGATGTCATCAACCAATAATATCTTCTTGTTTCTCACCATTTCTATATTAGACATTTTTAAGTATTTACCTATTTCAGTTCTTTGGTTTTTTCTCAATGATGATTGCTTGATATTTTCCGTTTTATCAATCAATCTTTCAATCGGATTATTGAGGTGGGCGAATATCTCAATCACATGGTTGAATTCTCTTTTTAAGTCCTCTGTTTTATAAGAGGGGATTGGTATCACCATATATCCTTTATATAATAGAGATAGCTCTCTTTTAATCTGGTAGAGAAATACATCGGATAAAGCGATATCGTAGCAACCTTTGAATTGATAGATTAACGATTTCATCGTCTCATCATATTCATAAATTGATAAACACTTTATTCCTCCATGATTAAAAGATATGAACCTTGGCTTAAATTTCTTCAAACAATTATCGCATAGGCAATAATCATCGTGTAACAATGAATAAAATGTAAAAGAATTAAAGGTTTTTAGACATATTTTGCAGACTTTTGTTGGCTCTTTCAATTTCTCGAATTGCGTTTTCAATCTCGTCAGTATTTTCATTTGCTAAAAATATTACCTCCCCATCTGGATGCTCTTTCTTTCTCCCCACTCGTCCAGCGATTTGAATTAACGCGTGTGAGTTGTATAGTGTGTGATCCGCTTTAAAAATGATGACTTGTAGATCCGGGAACGTCACACCTCTTTCTAATATTGCGGTGGTCACGATATACCGGTATTTACCCTTCTTGAAATCAGCGATTTTCTCCTGGCGATCTTCCACTTTTGAATGGAGGCATATCCCTCCTTTAAACATCCATCTCAATATAGTGAATAACGACTCACACATATCGATTGTAGGTGCGAATATAAATACAGGTTTTGTCTTTTTTAAGTATTTTCGTAAAATATCGATTAAATCTAAGTAGATAAATATGCCTTTACTCACCACTAGTTTAGGCACTGGCAAAGGATGCATATGGTATCTGGAGAACAGTTCTTCAACTTCTCCCCCATGTTTTTTATGGAATGATAAAGCATTCTCTGTTGGAGTCGCGGACATCATGATGTAATTTCGTCTAATCGCTCTTTGGAAGAACGCTTGTAATACTTGGTTACCATTAAATGGAAAAGCATCTATCTCATCCACGATCAATAAATCAAAGTATTTATCATACCGGTATAGTTGATGGGTTGTGAGGATAACAAGATCCCCTTTTGTTTCTTCAGTATGCCCTCCATAAACAGATATTACTTTGTTCTTCTTAAAGATATCTTTGAACCTTGAATATAGCTCAACCACCACATCTCTTCTCGGGATGGCAAAACCCACTGTTTCGCCGCATTCAATAGCGTATCTAATAACATTCAACGTAATCTCTGTCTTTCCCGATCCACATACCGCGTGCACTAAAGTGTTTTTTCCTCTCTTATAATTATCAACAAGTTTCTCAGATAGCCTCTTCTGGTCTTCTGTTAAATCATAATCAAGCTTGTAATAAGCACTTTTTGGATAAGCGATATCACCTTTTTCTTCTCCCCCAATAAAAGTAATACATTTTCGGCAATATAAAGCTCCTCCTCGCATTCCTAAATAACGAAGATTACTATTTCCACATATTGGGCATTTATAATTATCTGTTTGCATTATCTGTTTCATTTTGGTTTAATAATTTCGTAGGCGATGAGACTGCTGGCCCATTAAGTTGTGGCACCTTCGTCTATTTTTTTATATCTTCCTTTCTATTATTGTTTGTTATAATGCTTAATTCGCTCGGAGCTGCCTAATTGCTGGCTCATGAATCTCATCTTTTTATTTCCAACACGAAATGACCTCGTGTTTCACCATGAGGCTCTTGCTAATAAAAACCAGAGTAATAAAAATCCCCCATACTTATATATAGGGGAAAAATCGAAAATTTTTACGCGGAAATTTTATTTTTCGATCAAATTGACCCTTCTTTCGTGTCTTCCACCCTCAAAATCGGTGGTTAAGAAGATGTCAACGCGACGAAGAACGTCTTCTTTATTCATGAAATTTGCACCAAAAGAAATGACGTTCGCGTTGTTATGTTGTCTCATCAATGAAGCGACTTCATCGTTATAACCGATGCCACATCGAACGCCTTTGACTTTATTCGCCGCCATCATAATACCTTCGCCTGATGTGCAGACGACAACACCATAGTTAGCCTTGCCTTCAGAGACTAGCTCTGCAACTTGTCTACCGAACAAAGGATAATCACAGCTATCTAAAGAATAGGTTCCACAGTCGATAACTTCGTGTCCTAGTTCTTTTAAGTGTTCTTTCACTTCTTCTTTTCTCTGGTATCCACCATGATCACATCCAATTGCGATAATCATATCTATTCCTCCAATGCTTTAAATATATCTTCTTTCGTGAGAGGCCCTTCTCTCACAATCTTCACTTCTGGTCCGGTGAGGTCGACAATCGTGCTTGAGACTCCACCGTTTGCTTTTCCTTTGATGATATAGTCAATTAGATCACCAAATACCGCTTCCACCTCTTTGCTATTCATACACGGTGGTTGATCGGCTTTATTCGCGCTTGGAACAAGAAGTGGTTTATCTAGGTTATATAACAAATCCAATGCTTTCTTGTTGTTTGGGACGCGGATTCCAATCACCCCTGTACCATGTGTGACCCATCTTGGAACCTTGCCTTTTACTTTGAGTAACAAAGTGATTGGACCAGGCATAAATTTGTTGATGAGTTTGACCGCGCGTTGATCTACTTCAGCATAGAAGGAGATGACGTAAGGGTCATATAACATCAAAGTATATGGTTTATTTGGTTTTCTCTCTTTTAAAGCGTTGAGCTTCTCATAGGCAATCTGGTCATCGAAATAAACACCGAGCCCCATCACCGTCTCTGTTGGGAAGGCAATCACTCCATGTGAGTTCAACGCGACAACTGCTTTTTTAAACTTGTTCATATTATTCACTCTGTATAATTACAAATCTTGTTTTTTCACATATGTCTTTGTAGAAAGAATACTTAGAATTTGGTAAGTAATGTTTGATTAATTCTGTTAATTTTTCTTCCATGTCTTCTTCGATTTCAAAACCGATGATGTATCTTTCGTTTAGATATCTATTTGCTTGTGACAGAATTCGTTCATAAAATGTATATCCTGGCTTTGCAAGGAGGGCGAGCATCGGTTCATAACGACGAACTTGCTCATCAATATTATTCTCGTTTTCAATATAAGGTGGATTACAAACGATGACATCATATCTCTCGTGCAGATTATTAAATAAATCGCTCTCCACGACGACGACCTTTTTCGCGGCGAATTGTTCCGCATTTCTCGCGGCGACTTTCAAAGCATCTCTTGAGATATCTGAGAGAGTCAAATATGTATGTTCGTTGGAGAGGGACAAACCGATTACTCCAGAGCCACAGCAGAGGTCCAATAATCTGACCTCTTGAGATTTGAATTTCATCCTGATTTCTCGTCTCACTAACCTGACGAGATCTTCGGTCTCTTGACGAGGAATTAAAACATGCTCATTGACGTAGAATTTATGGTCATCAAAGTATTGATATCCAGTGATTTGTTGGACGGGTTTCCCGTTTCTTAATTCGTTGAGTTTTTCATCCTTGTAATCGAAGTCGATTTGGTCGTCCATATGAAGAAAAAAGGTTGTATAATCCTTAAAATTCCCTACAAAACAAAGATATTCTTTAATCACCGCATCATTTAGATACGGATTATTTTCTTTCTTTAAAGCGAAGTAAATCTGACGGAATGTTTGCATTATTCTTCACCCGAAATCTTCATCGCTTGGTCATAATGGATTAAGGCATCGAGAATGTCGTCGAGTTCCCCTTCCATCACGCGGTCTAATTGTTGAATAGTAAAACCGATTCTATGGTCGGTCACACGGTTCTGTGGATAGTTATAAGTTCTGATCTTTTCACTTCTCTCTCCACGACCGATTTTTAGTCTTCTTTCGTTACCGATTTTCTCCTGTTGTTCTTCTAACATTGTGGAGTACATCTTGGTACGTAACATCTGCATTGCGATCTCTCTATTTTGAATCTGTGATTTCTCAGTTTGACAGCTCACGACGATGCCTGTTGGAATATGGGTGATACGGACTGCGGATTCAGTCTTGTTAACGTTTTGTCCACCCGCACCCTGGGAACGATATGTATCCACTTGTAGATCCGCAGGATTGATCTGAATATCAATCTCTTCGGCTTCTGGCATGACGAGGACTGTCGCGGTGGAAGTATGGATACGTCCACTGGCTTCTGTACGCGGGACACGTTGCACGCGGTGCGCACCAGATTCGAACTTCAATCTAGAATAGACAGAATCACCTTTTATCATAAAGGATACAAGCGCGAAACCACCGGCTTCAGAGGGGTTCTCATCAAGCATTTGAATCTTCCAGCCTCTCGCTTCCGCATAACGCGTATACATTCTAAATAAATCGCCGGCGAAGATATTGGCTTCATCACCACCCGCGGCCCCTCTAATTTCGACGACGATATTCTTATCATCGTTAGGATCACGAGGAACGAGCAAACCTTTAATCTCTTCTAATAAAGAAGTTTCTTGTTCAGTGAGAGTTTTTACTTCTTCTTTAGCCATCTCTGCGATTTCAGGATCATTATCGTTGCTCATTAAAACCGCATCTTCTAAATCCGCGACTACTTTTTGATATTTATGGAAGGCTTCGACTTGCTCAGAGAGATAACTTCTCTCTTTGGAAATATCACGAAAACGTTTAATGTCTCTTGTGACATTATCGCTCATCAATTCTTCATCGATTTCTTTTAATCTTTTCTCCGCCGTTAAAAGGCGTTGTCTCATGTTCTCTTCCATAATGTTATAACCGTTAAGTATTGTATCATTATTCAGGGTTCTTCACAAACAGAATTAATATTCATATTAACTCTTTTTGAAATCACTCCTTTGTTGTATAATCTTAAAGAAGTCTATGGCGTACAAAGCATTATATAGAACATATCGACCAACCACATTTGAGGAAGTCGCAGGTCAACAACACATTGTCCGCACCTTCAAAAATGCCCTCGCTACAGGGAAGATTTCTCATGCCTATTTATTCGCTGGCCCACGTGGTACAGGTAAGACCACGATGGCGAAACTTCTCGCGAAAGCTCTCAACTGTGAAGATGGCTTGGGATGTCAATGTAACCACTGTAAGAACTGCGAAGCGATCAATAGCAACGCTCATCCAGATGTTCTAGAAATCGACGCGGCCTCTAACCGTGGTATTAATGAAATTAAAGACTTAATTGAAAAAGTTAAATATTCCACTATCTTAGGAAGATATAAAGTATATATCATCGACGAAGTTCATATGATGACTAACGAAGCCTTTAATGCTTTGCTCAAAACATTAGAAGAACCACCAGAGCATGTTATCTTCATTTTAGCAACTACCGAACCACATAAGTTACTACCAACCATTCTCTCCAGATGTCAGAGATATGATTTCGGTAAAGTTCCTAATGAAGAAATGTCAAAGAGAATTCAAACCATCTTAGAAAAAGAAGGTATCGAATATAACCAGAACGCAGTCGACCTCATCATCTCCTTAAGCGATGGAGGAATGAGAGACGCATTATCAATGCTAGATCAAGTTCTCGCTTATTCTGGTAACAAATTAGACGAGAATGATGTTTTATCCATCTTCTCCCTTGAATCCAAGGCGGAGAAATTATCACTCATCCACTCCCTACTAAAAAATGATGTTAGTGATGTCCTCAACCGCGTCCAAAAATATCTCTCAAAAGGTACAGACATTAAACGTCTCACGAACGATTTGTTATCCATCTTCAAGGACTGCCTCATCTATTCATTGACCAACAAGAAAGACCTCCTTGAATCAATCAATGCTAAAGAAGCTAACGAGATTATCGTGGAGACCAACACGAACACTTTAAATTCATATATTCAAACGTTGATGGAATCCTTAAAAGACTATAAGAATGTCGCTGATGCAAACACGCTTTTTGAAGTCACGTTACTGAAGATGGCAACATTAAATAGCCAACCAAAAGAAAGACCAGTTTTCCAAGAACCAGTGGCTCCGAAAAAAGAAGAAATTATTGAAAAACAACCGATTTTTGTTGAGGAAACTCCGCAAAAACAAGTTAAAATTGAACCTCCAGTCGTTGAAGAAGTGAAAGAAGAATTACCGCCACTTCAAGAAGAAATTAAGTCTGTGGAAACTCTTATTTCCTTAAAAGGTGCCGAGCACGATGGGATGTTCAAAATTGATTCTGATACCATCATCAAAATCATCGTCACTGGCAAGAAAGAAATTAAAAATGTGTTCCTCGATAAGTGGCAGTTGATTAAGAAATACACCACTCATCCAGAGTATGGCAAAATCGCCACTCTCTTGATTGATGCTCATCCACTCATCGTCTCCAATGAAGTGTTATTATTAGAATTTCCAATGACCAATTTGGTGGAACGCGCCAACACAGTGAGCAACCAAATAATGATTCAATCGTTGATCAACCATATTTTCCACAAGCACTTATTCGCATATAGTGTTTCCCGAAAAGAATCCGTTGATTATCAACGTCTATTTATCGACTTAAAAGGAGTGAAGAAACTCCCAAGACCAGATGCGGTCAATCTAGATTTCGAGGTGAACAAATTATGAACATGCAACAAATGATGATCCAAGCCCAAAAGATGCAAAGAGAGCTCAATAAGGCGATGGATGAATTACACAACAAAGAATTCCAAGTGAAGAAGGCTGGTTTAGTGACCATCGGGGTGATGGGCGATAAATCCATCTCCGAAATCACTATCGAACCAGATGCTTTCAACGCCGAAGACAAAGAGATGATTGAAGAGATGATAATATCCGGCATCAATGAACTCATGGAACAGATTACCGCCGAAGAAGAAGCGATCAATGAAAGAATTACTGGTAAATCAGGAGGCCTCGGTTTTTAATGCAGCCATTAAAACCCATAAACCGATTAACTGAATCCTTGGCAAAACTCCCAAGCGTGGGTAAGAAGAGCGCCGAGCGTATGGCGTATTCCCTTCTTGATAAAAGCGACGAGGATATCCAAGAATTTTCTGACGCTCTTTTAGACTTAAAAAAATCTATCAAGAAATGCCCTAGATGCGGACTATTAACGGATGGAGAGACTTGCCCCATCTGTGATGACCCAAATAGAGATAAAACAAAACTTTTAGTCGTCTCACAGTACAAAGATGCATTAGCGATTGAGAACTCAGAAGGCTATAACGGTCTCTACCATATATTAGGTGGAGAGATATCTTTAAACAAAGGGATCACCGTTGATAATCTCAACATCGCTTCTTTAGAAGATAGGGTGAAAGAAGGCGTTGAAGAAGTGATCATCGCCACTAACCCTACAATAGATGGAGAAACCACCGCTTTATATATCAGCAAAATATTAGAAGGTACTAAAGCGAACGTTACCCGTCTTGCGTACGGTCTCCCGATGGGAGGAAATTTAGATTACGCCGACCAGATCACCTTACAAAAGGCGTTAGAAGGTCGTCATAAGATATAGGAGGATCGTTATGTTCATCACTATTGAAGGTCCAGAAGGGTCCGGCAAATCCACCGCGACAGAAGCAGTCATCAATAAACTGAGAGAGCTCGGTTATGATGTTTTAAAAACGCGTGAACCAGGCGGCACCCCAATCTCTGAACAAATCCGTAACGTCATCCTCGACAAAGAGAATAAAACGATGGATGGAAGAACGGAAGCCTTGTTATACGCGGCGGCGAGAAGACAGCACCTCGTCGAATCTGTTTGGCCAGCCGTTAAAGAAGGTAAAATCGTCATCTGCGATCGCTATATCGATTCTTCATTAGCCTACCAAGGAGGTGCGAGAGGTTTGGGTATTGATAATATCGTCGACATCAATATGTTCGCCACCGAAAACACTTGGCCAGACCTCACTTTATTATTTGATATCCCTCCGGAGAAAGGATTAGAAAGAATCTCCTTAAATAAGAACCGCGAAGTCAATCGTCTTGATTTAGAAACGCTTGAATTTCATAAAAAAGTCCGTCAAACCTTCCTCGATTTGGCTGAAAAATATTCCGAACGTTTTGTGATTATCGATGCGAGTAAGAGCAGAGAAGAAGTCGCCCAAGACGCATTAGATGCCATCTTAAAACGTTTATGCAAGTAGAGAAATATCTTAAGAATTATCAACCCACGATTTATAAAACATTTGTCCAAGCAATGCAGAACAATAAGCTTTCACATGCTTATTTGCTCGTCGGTAACAAAGGGGTTCCCCTTTTAGAAATCGCAACATTCCTCGCGAAGTCTTTATTATGCGATGACCCATCCCCACTTGCCTGCAATAACTGCATCTCTTGTTTAAGGGTCGACGACAACAACTACCCAGACTGCATCATCTTAGACGGTGAACAGAAATTAATCTCCAAAGATGCCGTGGACAACATCTCCAATCAATTTGAAAAAACACCGTTAGAGAACAAAGGCATCATGGTCTATGTCCTGAACGGTATTGAATACATGAGAGAAGAAGCCATCAACAGCATCCTCAAATTCTTAGAAGAACCTCAAGAAGGTGTTTATGCATTCTTAACCACGAACAACGAGAACGCGATTCTTCCAACCATTGTCTCCCGTTGTCAGACATTACACCTCAAATCAATCGATCGAAATATTGTCATCGAACAAGCCGTTGACTTGGGTGTCGAAAGAACAGACGCAGAGTTGCTCTCCTATTTCTATAACGACGGGGAGCTCATCTACGAGATCATCAATGATGAAGATGAAAGCGCGTCCTATTTCGCCTGTAAGAAAGCTTTAGAAGAATTATTAGACGCTTTAAAAAGAGGTGATAACGACTACGCCGTGTACTTTGTACAGAGCAAAATATCCCCTCTCGTAAATAAAAAAGAAACGTTTAGATTCTTCCTCGATTGCTTAATCGCGGTTTTTGAAGATTTGTTAAATATTCAAAATAATAGACCTATCGCTTTGTCAAATTATGATACAATACTTCAAGATATACTTGATAATAACGGTATCGATATATCGTCATGCTTATTAGAACTTTTGAAGCAGAGAAACATGATTGGTTTAAACCTCAACATTCCTCTGCAGTTAGATCACATCATTTTATACATCGTAAGGAGCGCCATCCATGAGTCCAGATAATAACTTTACATATTTCGTCGGTATCACATTCGACAACGCCTCTCGTTCATACTTTTTTGGTTATGACGACAAGTCTTTAAAAAACGGAGATAAAGTCGTCGTGGAAACTATCCGCGGTATTGAGCTCGGAACAGTCACCATCGCGCCTATCGAGATTGCTAAATTAAAAAGCGAACTAGAATTAAAACCAATCATCAGAAAAGCGACAGAAAGCGATATCAAAATTGATAACCTCAACAAAAGAGATGCGGTTGATGCATTAAAGATTTGTGAGGTTGAATCTAAAAACCTCAATCTAGATATGAGATTAATATCTTGTGAATATACCTTAGATAAAGCGAAAGTCATCTTCTCCTATCTCGCAGATGATAGAGTGGACTTCCGTGAACTTCTCAAAGTTCTCGCTCATAAATTGCACACGCGTATTGAACTTAGACAAATCGGGACGAGAGATAAAGCCAAATCCATTGGTGGACTTGGTGTCTGCGGAAGAGAATTATGCTGTTCATCATTCCTCAATGAATTCGACGGCATCTCCATCAATAGAGCGAAAAACCAAATGCTCGCAATCAATGTTCCTAAGTTAAGCGGTCACTGCGGTAAGCTCATGTGCTGTTTAAAATATGAGGACGATATCTATACGGACTGTAAAACCAACTTTCCAGAGATCGGCAGAACATTCTTCATTGACAAAGTTGAATACAAAGTGACCGGCATCAATGTCATCTCTGAAACAATCAAACTAGAGAACCAAGACAATATCATCAATCTCACTTTAGAAGATTTCACGAGACAAACTCATTTTAGAGAAAAAGAACGCCATCAAGATCGTCACCACAACAGAGATCACAAGAGACATGAAAAGAGATAAGAATTTCGTCGATGACAAACCTCTTCTATACTTGCTCGCCACTCCAATCGGTAATCTCAAAGAATTATCTCCGCGCGCACTAGAGGTTTTAAACTCGGCAGATTTAATCGCTTGTGAAGATACAAGAAACACTTTTTCTTTGCTTTCTCATTACGATATTAAAAAGAACCTCGTCAGTTTACGAGAACATAATGAAAAGGCAATGAGCCAAAAAATAGTAGAAGAAATACTCAACGGCAAGAATGTTGTCTATGTCAGCGATGCGGGATATCCCTGCATCAGCGATCCAGGCGCAATCCTTGCCCAGGAATGTATCGCTAACGATATCAATGTCTCTACCATCTCAGGCAGTTCTGCTTTTATCAACGCATTGGTCTCCTCTGGTCTTAACAGCGATCATTTCTATTTTTATGGCTTCCTCTCTAGTAAAGATGTGGACGCCAAGAAACAACTAGAAGAGCTCAAACACTTCCCTTCCACTTTAATCTTCTACGAGAGCCCGCACAGGATTGAAAGAACAATCAAATTATTAAACGATTATTTAGGTGATCGACAAGCGGTTATCGCAAGAGAACTAACGAAGAAAAACGAAGAATATATCCGCGGTAATTTATGTGAGTTCTCATCCCTTGATTTCTCCTCAATCATCGGAGAGATTGTCATCATCGTGGAAGGCGATAAAAGCGAACAGAATATCGAACAAGAAAAACTTGTTGAGCACCTCAATATTCTCCTCGACAAAGGGGTCAGTAAAAAGGATGCCAGCGAGATCATCAGCAAGATAGATAATGTCAACAAAAACGATGTCTATGATTTAGCCATCAAAATAAAAAAATAGGGTTTTTATAAGGAAAATCGCTGCAATGGAAGCATATTTTACTAATTCCAAACCAAAGCATCGTTTCAAAATAAACCTTTCTTTTTTTAAGAACGCGAATTCGCTTTTCTATTATGCGATCACTCTTTTCCTCATCGGCTTTGCCTTTTATTTCTTGATGTTGATTGAGAACAACTTCATCCTCTCTTATGGAGGCGATTATACCGCACAATATATCCCAATGGGTTATCACATTTGGGACTACTATCATAGTATATTTACGACCGGCCATATCACTCTTTTTGATGAGACGATTTTCTTAGGCAATTCAACGATTGGAAGTGATGCGTATTACGGCTTATTCTCGCCTTTTAATATCGTTCTGCTCCTGTTCCCAAGATCATGGGTTCCTCATGTTTTAGCTTTAAGTTCTATCATCAAATTAATGTGTGCGGGATTAGCGTTCCGCCTCTATCTCAAATACATGGGATGCAAAGAGTTTGCTTCTAGACTCGGCGGGATGGCTTATGCTTTCGCTGGTTGGATGGCTTTCTATCTCTGGTATAACAACTATCAAGATACCTTAGTGTTCTTCCCTCTCGTTTTATTAGGTGTGGAAAAAGTATTGAGAGAAAAGAAACCTTGGTTAGTAGCATTTGCCTTATTCTTATTAACGATCAGCAACTATGTTTTAATGATCTCTTATATCATCGCGGCGTTCTTCTATGCGATGTTCCGTTATTTCCAAACGATGAATATGAGAAACTGGAAAGACAACCTCTGGGTTATCTTATTAGGTTTCCTTGGATTCTTATTTGGTCTATTATTAGCCTCCACGATATTGGTCCCTGCTTTCTATGCGACAATCAACTCTCCAAAAGTATCTTCTAATAATTATTGGTCTGATATTAAGACCGCCTTAGGAGACAAAAACTTTGGTTTGGTCTTTGCCTATATCTTCAACTGGGAATACGCGCATGACCAACATAATGTCGCGATCAGCATCCGTGCGTATTATCCAATCATCAACTTCTTCTTCCCGGCGACCACAGATAGAAGCATGCCAACTTTAAAATATACAGGTTGGGATTTCGATGATTTAAGCTGTTCGTTATGGGTCTATGTTCCTAATATCATGTTTTTAGTCCCCGCGATGATTGATTCATGTCAGAGAAAGAAATTCTCTCATCTCATTGGAGTGGCTTTGATGACTTTAACACTATGCACGCCTTTCATGTATTACCTCTTCATGGGCATGGTGAACGCCTATGCGCGCTGGACATTGTTCGCCTCTAGTTCTATCATCACCTATACATCTCTATATATCAGTGATTTAGAAAACAAAAACAAACATTATATTCACTTTGGATATGCTTTCGCGATTGCTGGTATTGTCGCCTGTTATATTCTCACAATGAAGTTACCAGATATGTATCAACAATCCGGTTCTCGTGGGACAGTGATCAGAAGATTCATCCGTAATGATGTGGATTATACACATCTCGCTTTCGGCATCGAACTCGGTTATGTGACAATCGCTTATATCCTTCTCTTCATCTTCTATAACAAGACCAAATTCGTGAAGACATTCATGACTTGTATGATCGTCGTTGAAGCTGTCACGATGGGCACATTAGTGACCAACTTCCATGGCTGGGATACAAAGAAGAATAATGGTTACACTTTAAATAACGAATTACATGATGTGATATTAAGAATCCAAAATGAAGAAGGAATCCAGCATCGTTTCTTCACTAGTTTTAACGATGCATATTCCGACGAGAATACGATGATGAACGGCTATAGCAGCGGCTCTTATTTCCATTCCTTATATAATTTCAATGTCGACTACTTCTCGAGATGGGCGAGAATCCGTTCTGGAGTGAATGCAGTTGGAGGAAGATATCGCGGGAAAATTCAAGATGTCGATACCTTCTTAAACATGAAATATTATGTCCTTAGTAAATCCGATACATATGCGAGATATAACACGATTAAAAATGCGTATGGTGTCTATCGCGGGAACGTCCCTCTCGGCTTTGAAGAAGTAGAAGATCTAGAGAGCAACAACTTCTTGGTCTATAAGAATTCTTTATATCCTGATTTTGGATTCTCCTACGATACAGTCTTCGCTTATAACGAAGAAGGTGAAGAAGGGTTCAGTAAGATTTTCACCCCTCAAGGGAAAGATGAATATTATATCGTCTATAACGGTATGGCTTTCCTCAAATCCGCGATTATGAGTTATGAAGACTCTCAAGAGATAGTTTCTTTAACTAATAACAACATCTCATTATACGAGGAGGGTATCTATAACAACCCGACAATTCATGATTTATCGATATCTGGTTATGGTTCAAATAATAAGACATATAAATATGAGGTGAAGTTTTATAAAACAGAAGGTACTGGTAAAACATATCCTGTCAAAGATATCATGGCAATCCCTGAGACATTAGAAGAAGTTTCTTATGATG
>JAFZVO010000084.1 GCA_017617775.1 Bacilli bacterium
CATGATGAGAGAATCAAAGATGTCTAAATCAAAAGGTAATGTTGTCGATCCATATCCACTTGTGGAACGTTATGGTTTAGATGCGGTGAGATATTACCTCACGAGAGAAGTAGTGTTCGGTCAAGATGGTTCTTTCTCCCCTGAACAATTCGTGGAGAGAATCAACGCTGACTTAGCCAACTCCTTTGGTAATTTATTAAATCGTACAATTGGTATGATGAATAAATATTTTGATGGCGTAATTCCTGAATATAAAGGTCGTATCAATGAACAAGATGGTGAATTAGAATCATTCATTAAAACATGTGTTTCTAACTATGAGAACGCTTTTGATGATTTAAGAGTCACTGAAGCGATCGCGAATGTGAATGAAATCGTCAATCGAGCGAATAAATATATTGATGAAACTACCCCATGGGTTCTCGCGAAAGACGAGACAAAGAAAGACAACCTCGCTTCTGTGATGAACCATTTAGCGAACGCGATTTATATCGCTTCCACTTTGTATAAACCAGTGCTTGTGGATGCCGCGGATAAAGCCTTAGATCAACTCAATGTTCCAGAGAACTTAAGAGATTATCAAAACGTCTATAACTTCGGCTGTGTCGGTGGGGTGAAAGTCAACGCCGCTCAACCATTGTTCCCAAGATTAGATCCAAAAGTGGAAGTTCCTTTCATCGCTGGACTGATGGGTGAAGCGAAATAATTGATGAATAGAATTATCACTAAAGCAAAATGTTCAGATATATCTTCTGAGGGCAAAGGTGTCGTCAAACTCGGACGAGATGTCTGTTTTGTTGATGGTTTGTTCATCGGCGAAGAAGCGGATGTTGAAGTCCTCTATCACCGCGCGGGTGTCTATTATGGTAAGGTCAAAAAACTCTACACCTTATCCAAAGACCGCATTCAACCAAAATGTAAAGTCTGCACCTCCTGTGGAGGATGTCAGTATCAACAGATCAACTATAAGACTCAATTAGAATATAAAACTAAAAGAGTGAGAGAAGCTTTATCTCGTATCGGTGGAATCAAGACTGATGTTTTGCCATGCATCGGGATGGATGAACCATATTATTACCGTAACAAGATTCAAATGCCATATGGCAAAGATAGAAGAGGTAATGTCGTCTATGGCTTCTTTAAAGAAAATAGTCACGAGATCATTCCTGTCAAAGAATGTGCGATTGAAGATAAAAGAGCGGCCTCTATCTTATGGGATATCAAAGAACTAGTTAAAGAAATGAATATCCCAATCTATAACGAAGATAGTGGGAAAGGTATTTTACGATATGTCCTCATCAGGACTAGTTATCATTATCCTGAACTCATGGTGGTCCTCGTCACCTCGATGCTGAACTTCCCTGGACAGAGAAACTTCGTCGATGCTTTAACCAAGAAACATCCAGAGATTACCACTGTCGTGGAGAACGTTAATAAAAGACATACGAATGTAATTCTTGGTGAGCAAGAGAAGACGTTATATGGCCCTGGATTTATCAAAGACGATATCCTCGGATTATCCTTTGAAATATCCGCGTCTAGCTTCTTCCAAGTCAATCCAGTCCAAGTTGAAAAACTCTACAAAACTGCATTAAATTTGATAAAACCCCAGCAAAAACCCATTATTTTAGATGCTTATTCAGGTGTAGGCACGATTGGATTAATCGCCGCGAGAAACGCGGAGAAGGTGATGTCTGTGGAGATCAATAAAGATGCTTCTAGAAACGCGATAGAGAACGCGAAAAGGAACAATGTAAACAACATCGAATTCTACTGTGATGATGCTGGACACTTCATCAACAACATGGATGGAGACTTAGATATTGTCATCATGGATCCGCCTCGTAAAGGTAGTGATGAAAAATTCTTATCAGTTCTCTTGAATAAGAAACCAAAACAAATTATTTATGTCTCCTGCGACCCAGAAACTCTCGCGAGAGATTTGAAATATCTATCAAAGTTATACCAAGTTGATTATGTTCAACCTGTCGATATGTTCCCGATGACTGCGCACGTGGAGACGGTGTGTAGCTTATTATTGGATGGAGAAAATCTATAATTTTAACGGTATTTGACTTATTTTTGATAAACATAGACTAAAACTAAAAGTTTTTGTTCTACGGTTCTCGAACGAGGTAACGTGTTTTTCTATTATTCGGTTAAAGCCCGATATTGGTAACATATGTTGTTGATATTCTTTAAACAAGTTAAGGACTAGCAAGTTGTTGAACTTAGGGAACAAATACTATATAATCAAATCGAGAAGTTCCCTAAGGAGGTAGCCATATGGAAAACATTGTTGCTCAAATTCAAGAATTGCTCAATAGACGAGCTGAACTACAAGCCCGTCTAAATCTTTTGCCATACAATGGCACCCCTGAGATTAAAACAATATCCGGAAAGAAATATCTTTACATTCGTAAAAGAGAATTGGATAAAGTTAAATCTACTTATGTTGGTGAATATGTTGACGAACTATATAACACTTTGTTGAGAAATAATGTCGAATCTAAAGCTATTCGTAAGGAAATAAGACAAATTGAAAAAGAATTAGCATTGCTTGGTTATAAAGAAGAGGAACTATCTGAAAGAGTTGTCCTCAATTTAGATTTTGCTCGTTCTAATATGAAAAAGATTATTTATGATCAAGCGGTATTAGAAGGAGTGGGAACAACGTTTCCTGATACTGAAGCTATTTTAGAAAACGCTGTTGTAAAAAATGTTAAGGCAGAAGATGTTCAAAAGATTGTCAACCTTAAACATGCGTGGCAATTTGTCTTAGATAAAGATGTTGTTCAAGCACCAAGTGACTATTATTTAGCTTCTTATATCGCTAGATTGGTTAATGAAGGCTTATTAGCGATTCCTGATGGAGGAAGAATTAGAGGGGTGCCCGTTAAAATTGGTGGATCTTCTTATCTTCCACCTATTCCATTTGAAGACAAAGTTAAACAAGATATTAATGATTTGCTTAGTAGTAATTTAGAAGACATTGATAAAGCAATCGAACTGATCTTGACGGTTGCTTCGTAAGGAATATAATCTGTGAGTAACGCCGAGCTGGGCGGCTAATCCCGGCAGAAAGGACGAAGCTATGAATAAGAAGGAGCGCTGCGCGGTTGTTCGCGCAATGGATCTGATTGCCCGCACTGTAAATGACGATCATGTTTTCATGGAATGGCTGGCAGAAGGTGTCGATGACGGGGAGATTACTACCGCCACGACTGATGACGATCTGAACTGCTACATTAAGAACGATGA
>JAFZVO010000085.1 GCA_017617775.1 Bacilli bacterium
CCACCGACATTATGATGGCTCTTGATGAGGTTACCATTAATCTGCCCTGATTCAATGACATCTGGATAGATCGTCCCCTGCGCGAGGTAGAAATCCCCTCCTAATTCTTTGGCTTTATCCGCGAAGACATCGATAAATGTATTACCGACGATATGTCTCTTCTTCTCTGGTTCAGTCACTCCTTTTAATTTTGTGAGGAATTGTTCACTGGCATCGACATAATGGAAATTGAGATGCATCTTACGATATGATTCACAGACTTGCTCTGGTTCATTCTTTCTCATCAACCCATGATTGATATAAACGCAGATGAGTTGATCGCCGATAGCTTTTGATAATAATACTGCAGCCACAGAAGAATCCACACCACCAGAGAGAGCTAATATCACTCTATCGTTCTTAATCTTCTCTTTGAGATTAGCGATCGCTGTTTGAATGTAGTCATTCATCGACCAGTCACCTTTCGCATGGCAGACTTGATCTAAGAACTTACGGATGATCTCTTTACCATTCTCGGTGTGTTCCACTTCGGGATGGAACTGTAGACCATAGAAGCTATGTTCTTCATCAAAGATACCCGCGGTCGCGCAGTGTTCTGTCTCCGCGCATATTTTAAAAGAGTCAGGAATCTTCTTGACGAAATCCCCATGGCTCATCCAAGTAATGCCTTTTGCAGGTAATGTGTTAAATAATTGACAGTGATTATGGAATGTCGTTAATGCTTTCCCATATTCTCGAGATAAATCATCTTGAGCGGGGACCACTTCTCCACCGAGGAGATGGACCATTAACTGCATTCCATAACAAATGCCTAATACAGGTATTCCCATTTCGAATAATCTTTTATCAATGGTCGGCGCGTTCTCCCCATATACGGAAGAAGGACCACCAGAAAGAACGATACCGATCGGTTTCTTCGCGATGATATCTTCAAAAGGAGTTCTCCATGATAAAACCTCACAGTACACATTGCATTCCCTAATTTTGCGGGCGATGACTTCCGCGTACTGCGCGCCAAAATCGATGATCAAGACTATTTGATTATTCATTTTTATTCTCCAAAGAATATTTGATTAAACCTAAGAACAATGGATGTGGTTTATCAGGACGAGATTTGAATTCAGGATGGAATTGACAGGCAATAAAGTAAGGATTTGCGGGAATTTCCACGATTTCGACGAGTTTTTTATTCACATAGACACCGCTTAAGACCATGCCGTTATCAATATATTCTTTCTCATAATCATTATTGAATTCATAACGATGACGATGTCTCTCGTTGATCGATCTGTTCTTATAGACACGGTGCGCTAAAGTATCTTCTTGAATGCGGCATGGATAAGAACCAAGACGCATCGTCGCGCCTTTTTTAGTAATGCCTCTCTGTTCTGGGCATAAGTCGATAACAGGATGAGTAGTGTCAGGATTGAATTCGCTGGAATTCGCATCTTCATATCCTAAAACATTTCTCGCGAATTCAATGACGCTGACCTGCATTCCTAAACAGATGCCTAACATCGGGACTTTATTGATACGCGCATAGCGAGCGGTTTCAATCATCCCTTCAATACCGCGATTACCAAATCCACCAGGGATGATAATGCCGTCGATATCCTTAAATGTTTCTTCCGCATTTTCTCTCGTCACTTTCTCCGAATCGATCCAGCTGATTTCACAGACCGCATCTAAATCGCTTGCCGCATGGAAAAGGGCTTCTTCAACAGAGAGATAAGCATCATGAAGCGCGACATATTTGCCAACAAGAGCAATACGAACATGCTTATGAGCGTTTTTAATCTTATTCACTAAGCCTTTCCAACCATTCATCTTAAGTGGACGTTCTTCAAGTTGAAGTTTCTTGAGGACTTCACTGGAGAAGTTTTGTTTCTCTAATAATAGAGGTACTTCATAGATCGAAGAGGCTGTGGTATTTTCAATGACCGCGGACGTTTCGACATTGCAGAACATCGCGATCTTTTCTTTAATCTCTTTATTTAATGGTTGGTTACTACGACACACTAAAAAGTCGGGTTGGATACCAAGGGATTGTAATTCCTTAACTGAATGCTGTACTGGTTTAGTTTTGAGTTCACCACTACCAGGAATCTCCACGACGAGAGGAACATGGATATAAACAACATTGTTTCTCCCTTTTTCGCGACTCACTTGACGAATCGCTTCTAAGAATGGTTGAGATTCAATATCGCCAACCGTTCCCCCGATTTCTACAATGGAGATATCTAAGCCTTTCTTCTCCTGCACATAGATGCATCTTTTAATCTCATCGATGACATGAGGAACGATCTGGACAGTCTTGCCGAGATAGCCACCCTCTCTTTCTTTGTTAAGGACGTTATAATATATCTTTCCACTGGAAACGGAGTTTGAATGGTCGAGAGCTTCATCCGTGAATCTCTCATAATGACCTAAGTCGAGGTCAGTTTCCGCCCCATCATCGGTGACGAAAACCTCACCATGTTGATACGGAGACATCGTCCCCGGGTCAACATTGAGATAAGGGTCAAACTTTTGGTTCTGCACTTTGTAACCCCTTTGTTTAAGGAGTCGAGCTAGTGAGGCCGCGCAGATTCCTTTGCCTAATCCTGATACAACTCCGCCAGTGATGAAGATATATTTCATAACTCACCTATTTTGTAGAATAGTTATCGAAATAACCTTGGATATAGACGACTGGAGTGCCTTTATCGCCACTACCAGAGGTCAAGTCGCATAAGGAACCGATCAAGTCAGTCAAGCGACGTGGAGTGGTTCCTTCAGAGGCCATCTTACCCACTAAGCTACCATCTTTCTTGACGATTTCTTTAACGATTGCTTCCTTCAAAGCTTCACCAGATAATGTTCCAAAGTCATTATCCGCGAGATATTTAATCTTTAATTCATTTGTTGTGCCTTCTAACCCTTTGGTATAGAAAGGAGAAACCACTGGATCAGCAAATTCCCAAATGCCACCCATTGGATCTTTGAAACCACCATCACCATAAATCATCACTTCGAGATGTTTACCAGTGGCTTTTTCTAATTCACTTTGAATCGCATCGACGATGCCTTGGGCATCACGTGGGAATAATTTGACTTTATCTTCAGTAGCTTTATTGGATCCTAAAAGACCGTATTTCTCATTGAATCCACTGCCATCGACGGAAGAAGTCATGATTTCATCTAAACCTAAGACGACTTTCGCACCAGCATCCTTAAGGACTCTCTTGGTTCTTGGGAGAGTGTGGATATCCGCGGCAATCACTTTGTCTGTGTAACGCAAGACATAAGATGGATTGTTCGCGAAGACGATTTCCGCTTCCGCTCCACAACCTTCGATGAGATTCTTGTAGTAGTCGACATAGTCAACACCCGTGAATGTGTGAGTGCGGTAACCGAATAAACGACGATATTCTTCTAAAGAGAGAACATCTTTGTATGGGTCTAAGCCTTTGGCTTCCACCTCATCTAAATCGATTAAGGCATTACCGACTTCATCAGATGGGTAAGAGAGAAGTAAGACGACTTTCTTCACACCTTTCGCAATACCTCTTAAACAGATCGCAAATCTATTTCTACTCAAGATTGGAAAGACGACACCAACCGTCTCTCCACCAGTTTTCTTTTTCACATCTTTCGCGATATCTTCGACGCTAGCATAATTTCCTTGGGCTCTCGCGACGACCGCTTCTGTAATACACACGATATCACGGTCATGGAATTTAAAACCCCATTCCTCATCTTTACTAGCCTCCAGCACAGAGTCTGTAACGATTTTCACGATATCATCTTTTTCTCTAATAATTGGGCAACGAATACCTCTTGATACTGTTCCGACTAAACGTGCCATATTCTTATCCTCCTTATAAAAATAACACGTGAAGATATTAGCATGTTGTTTAACTATACAAAAATACTTATAATATTATAGTTATCATACAATTCTCGTATGGAAAGGAGACTTTATGGACCTCAAGACACTGAAGTACTTTGTTGTTGTCGCGGAGGAGCTCAATATTACCAAAGCAAGTAAGATCCTCGCGATGAGTCAACCACCGCTTTCCAATCAAATCAAAAACCTCGAAAATGAACTAGGCACAACGTTATTTATCCGCAACAAAAAAGGCCTCGAATTAACAGAGGAAGGACGATACTTATATCAGAAAGCCAAAGATATCTTAGCCTTATCCGATAAGACGGTTAACGATATCTATTTGATGAATCAAGGATTAAGCGGCAATATCTCCATCGGTTTGGTAGAAGGTATGGCTCCTGATATCGCTTCAGAATGGATTGCCGGATTCCATAAGAAAAACCCAAAAGTGAGTTTTAGAATCCTAGATGGTAACAGCGATGATCTCATCGAAAAGATGCGTGCGGGTTTAATCTCTCTCGCCGTCATCACCTCTCCTTATGATGAAATACTATTGAATAGTTTTAAAGTCGGCGAAGAAAAGATGGTCGCCTTATTTAGTCAAAATCATCCGTTAGCGAAACACCCATCTAAAAGCATCCACATCTCCGAACTCGCGAATGAGAATATCATCGTCCCAAGCCGTAAAGTCCATGTCGACGCGATCCGTCGTTGGTTCAAGAAATCAAATATCGATCCGAACATCATCTGCGAAATGGATAACTATCTGGACGCTGCCGCTCTCGCCGGTCGTGATGTCGGAGTGAGCATCTTCCCAAAAACCGAATATGTTCTCAATAATTCCATCGTCTCAAAAGAGCTCGAAGGAAACGAAAAGAAAGTCGATTATCTCTTCGTCTGGAGAAAAGGACATCAGCTCTCCACATTAGAAGAACAATTCATCGACTACGTCAAAAATCTCTACAAAAACTAGTAAAATCAATAAAAATCCCAGCAAATCGCTGGGTTTTTCATTTATGCATATAACAACGTGAGAAGGGCTAATAGTTCTTTATGGGTCATAAATCCATCGATTTCATATTCCCATAATCCACCCCATCTTCGTATCTTATTGCCGTTTACTTCAGCGATATATTGACCGCCATATCGTCTAAGCAATCTACCATCAAATTGAAGGATGTATAGTCCTGAATACTCTTTGACTTTATCCCCGTCTAAAACATAGAGATTGAGACCACCATATTTACGGAGATAATTACCAAATATCTCGTATTGCCATAACCCATGAGCGTATTCGCGGAATTTGCCGTCCACTACTTCGTAAAAATATAATCCACCAAATCTTTTAATCTTTGCCATTAGTCTTTCCAAGGTCGCTTATTACCTAGCCACCCTTTTCCTTTCCAATATTCTTGATCTTTTGGGTTCCAGTCATTCTTATGATACATTCTCATGATGAAGAACATAAACCTACCTTTCAATGTCGGAGTGACTTTGCCCTCTCTTCGTTTGATTTTCTTTGTAATAGCATTCAGTTTCTTTTCGATCTTGTTTCTCTTCTTTTCACTGACGCCTTCCCAAGAAGTTGCCGCGACAGCCACACCGCACTGATAGATGCGAGAGATGCCCCAATAGAAGAGAGAATCCGCCATATCTTTGTTCGTGGATTTCATTCCCATACCAGCAGCAGTTGAGACCACCACTGCTTGTTTTTTAAACATCTTCTCACTAGGACGGTGGGCCATCCAGCGATATCCATAATGGTCGAGAAGGTTTTTCATTCCCCCTGTCGCATGGAAAACATAAACTGGACTCGCAAAGATTAAGACATTAGCTTCATCAAGAGCCTGGGTAATTGGGCTTATTTTATAATATTGAGGACATTTATCCTCACCTTTGATAAAACATGTCGTGCAGCCTAAACAATAGTCAGAGAAATCACGTGGTAAAAAGATCTCGTTAATCTCCCCACCAAGTTTATCCGCTAAAGAACGCGCGATATGATAAGTAGAGCCTTTATGACTCTGCCCATAGACTAGGGTGATTTTCATCTTTACCTTCTCCTTTCATATTCCCATTCTTGAAATGAGTTTTTTGATAAACTTCATAAACCACTTCTCTTTTGTTTTGAATACCTCTAATACCAAGGACGATCAAAGTGATTGAGATGAATAATGAATAGATGATTTCTAAAACTACGAAGATAATAGCGACTGCTAAAAAGATGGCAGAGATCGGATCCATATCTGAGCTGATCGGCGCATTCCCTCTTAATACAGACGCGACATAGAAAAGCGCGCTATTAAAAGTGGTAATCGCCACCGCTAAATCAAGGAATGATTTCAGCATGATATATGGGTCACCATTCTTCCTAATCTTGGTTAAGCCATAGATACCGACCACAAAGCGGTAGATACCCCATGGGACGAAAATCGCATATGTCATAAAGGCGGAGGCAGCAGTTGAGACTTTGCTCAAACTCGCTTCTCCAAAGAGGAATGCTAAAGCTGTGGAGATGATGAGCAATATGCCTCCATAGATGAGAATCTGATGAAGACGTCGGAACTTCTCATGTTCTTCGATGTCTGCTTTCATAATCTTTCTTCGCCAGAAAAACATTGGGATACGAATGAGAATCAAAGTTGCATAAAGAATCACTAATGGGACATATGAACCACCGAAGAATATCGTGGAAATTGAGGCGAATAAAAGCATTCCAATATAGAACAAATTACCAGACCAGAACACCACTTCATATTGTTGTATTAATCTAATCGTCGCTTTAAATGTACCTTTTGCACCTAAGATTTTGTTCTCTCTTCCTGCAATATAAGTGATATAGGAGATGAAGAAGACCAGTACCACGACCACCAAAACGATCAAGAATTGAATGAACATCGTGATGAGATAAGGGGCTGTGAGTGCCTTGACTGCTTCTTCCATATCCGTCGTATCGAGATTTAAAGTGTAAACTTGACGAATAATCGCGAAGATATAAGCGCATATAATCGCGATTTGCACGAAAGTAGATAACAAAATATTAGAGAGAACAGGGAGATAACTGAATTTCTCATTTTGAATGCGCCTCATCATCCAGATGAGGAAAGCGATAGAAAAGACTAATTGGAGAAACGCCACCACCATCATGATGATGA